>JASIBM010000550.1 GCA_030045175.1 Streptosporangiaceae bacterium
CGGGCAAGGGTGGCGGGGCGGGCAAGGGTGGTGGGGCGGGCAACGAACAGCCGAACCTGCGCGCCGGGTACGCCGGGCTGAACCACCTTGGCTGGGTCAGCTCCTTCGTCGCCGACGGCGAGGAAATGATCGGCGAGCTGGTCGCCAGATTCGATGAGCTGCAGCGATTCGATCACCAGTTCGCCGCGTTCGATGCCGACCTCGTGCGCAGGGTCGGCGCGATCCCGACCGAGTACGTCTATTACTACTACGACGCCAGGCGGTACACCGACGGCGTGGCCAGGGCCGGGTCGAGCCGGGGTGAGGACGTGCAGGCGCTGAACTCAGAGTCGCTGACCGCGATCGGCCGGGCGTTCGCCGACGGCGACGTGCATGCGGCGTGGGCGGCCTACGCGGGCTTGCTCGGGGTCCGCCGCGACACGTACATGCGGACCGACTTCGACGGTGACAGCGGGCAGGCGGCCGCGCGGGCGGCGCGTGCCGCACAGGGGCCGGCGCCGATCGAGGGCGGTGAGCTTGGCGGGTACGAGGGCCTCGCGCTACGCGTCATTGACGGCCTGGCGGGCAACGGCGCGAGCGACGTCATCGTGAACACGCGCAACGGCACCAGCCTGGGCTTCCTCGACCCCGATGACGTGGTCGAGGTGCCTGCCCGCGTTGACGCCGATGGGCTGGCGAAGCTGGCCGCGCCACAGCTTCCCAGGTCGGCGGCGGCTCTGGTGCTGGCAGTGAAGGAGTATGAGAGGGGCATCGTGGAGGCCGCCATGTCCGGCGACGCCAACCTGGCCGCAGTCGCCCTTGCGCAGCATCCGCTGGTGCCGGGGATCACCGCGGCCAGGGAGCTGATCGGGGAGTACCGTGAGCTGCACGGCGAGCATCTCGCCTACCTGAGTTAATGTCAGACAGCCCGGAGTACGTAGCCGGTGCCGGCGGACAGCCGGGCACTGGCCAGCTGGGCACTGGCCAGCCGGGTACTGGCCAGCCCGCGCGCCCGCAGCTCATCCGGGCGATGAATGAGCTGCTGCTGCTCAACCAGATCCGTCAGCTCGGCTCGTGCTCGCGTGCCGACCTGGCCAGGTTGTCTGGGCTCTCCAAGCCGACCGTGTCCCTGGCGCTGGCCAACGTCGAGCGGTCGGGGCTGGTGCGCGCGGCCGGGCAGCGGACCGGCGTTCCTGGCCGGTCGGCCGTGCTGTATGAGATCGCGCCGGACGCGGGCTACGTGCTCGGGCTGGACATCGGGCACGAGTACCTGCGCGGCGCGGTCGCCGACCTGACCGGTGAGATCCGGGCCGAGGCCGAGTCCCGCTGCTCGGTAGCAAGTGTCAGCAAGCGGGTTGGCGAGTTGATCAAGCTCGCGGACGGTATCTGCGCGACGGCCGGGATCGGCCGCGATGATGTCACGCAGACCGTGCTCGGCAGCCCGGGCGTCTACGATCACCAGCGCGACGCGATAGCGCTGACCGGCGGCCTGACCGGCTGGGACAAGCCAGCCGTTCTCGCCGACCTGCGCGCCGCGTTCGGCCCCGACCTGCTCGTGGAGAACGACACGGACGCTGCCGCGCTGGCCGAGCGCGAGCACGGGCATGGCCGCGAGGTGCCGAGCTTCGCATTCGTGTCGATCGGGACCGGGATCGGCATGGGGCTGGTGCTCGGCGGTCAGCTGCACAGGGGCGTGCACGGGGTCGCGGGCGAGATCGCGTTCTTGCCCATCACGACCGGGTCGGGAAGCGTCGTCGGCCAGGAGGCACGAAAGCGGGGCGCGCTCGAGGCGGCTGGCTCGGCGATGGCGATTGTCCGGGCGGCGCGGCAGGCGGGCCTGCGAGCGGCGTCGGCCAGGGACGTCTTCGCCGCTGCCGACGCCGGGGACGAGCGGGCCGTCGCGATCGTGGCCGCCGAGGCACGGCTGGTGGCCAAGGCCATCTGCGCGATCATCACGGTGGTTGATCCGGGTCTGATCGTCCTCGGCGGCGGCATCGGTAGGGCACCAGGGTTCGCCGCCGCGGTGACCAGCGAGTTGCGCGGCATCTCGCCGGTGCTGCCGGAGATCAAGGTCAGCGCGCTCGGGACGAGCGCCGTGGTGGACGGCTGCCTCGCCTCCGGCGCCGACCTCGCCTGGCGGCGGTTGACCTCGCAGCTGGCTCCAGCGGGTGCCGAGCTTGCCTTCGCCCAGTCCGAGGTCATCCCCGCCCAGTCCGAGGTCATCCCCGCCCAGTCCGAGCTTGCCCCCGCCCAGTCCGAGCTTGCCCCCGCCCGGGCGGAGGTCGCCCAGGCCAAGTCCTCTGCCCAGGGTGACGGCGATGGCGTCGCGGTCCTTGCATCGACGCAGCAGCAGTAGCGCATCTGTAAGCCGTGGCGCCCGCCACGCCGGGACCGGTACTGATGGTACTGATAGAGCCAGACCTGGTCGTTGACCGGCTTGCGGGGGCATGTTCCGAAATCTTTCGCTCGTACCATGCAGGCCACCCGCACGAACCGGAAGCCGACTTTGCGCAGGTATGAGTTGACGTGCGCGAACCGCTCTCCGGGGTGGTGCCTGACCCAGGTGCCGCGCCACTCGACCACCCACCCGACGTGCAGCTTGCGAAGATCCGTTCTGGCGCGCCTTAGCTGGCCATGTGACGGGGTACCGCCCCCCTCGACGCTGATCAGGTTCCAGTAGAACGGGTGCGCCTCGATCTGTAGCTTCATCGGGTTGGCCACCCAGGAGGTGTAGGAGATCGCCCGGCGATGGCCGTCGTGCGTGGCGATGAGCAGCGAGGCAGGCGCGATGTCAGAGCCGATCTCGGAGACCCCGCCGCGCTCGCCGAACGGCACGTCTACCACGATCGAGCTGGAGTGGTCCTGGGTGAGCGGCTGGTCAACGCTCGGCATCACGGTGGGCATGGTCGCCCCGCCGACGCCGGACCAGCCTGACTCGAGTGCCCCGAGCGCCACGACGATCGCGATCAGCGGTATGGTCGCCCGCCGCCTGCAGAGCCACTGCACGGTTCGTCCGGCCAGCAAGGCCGCGCCCACCAGCCCGGCGATCGCGAACCTGTCGGCCTCGCGCAGCCCGGACAACCACCCGATCCTGACCAGCCACGTGTAGGGCATCAGGTTGGACATCTGGACCTCGGCCCAGTACGGCTTGCCGTGTGGCGGCGTGACGCGGGTCCAGTGCATGTGCGTGAGCAGCGGCGTGTACTGCCGGCACGAGCGCCCCCACTCATTGCCTGGCACCAACTGGTTGAAGTGGCACCTGCTGCCGATGGTCACGCTGGTCCCGAGCGCGAGCACGGCGCCGCACAGCCACAGCGCACCGAAGCACCAGGTGGACCGCCTGCGCCAGCCGGCCACCAGGCCGAGCAGGGCGAGGCCGGTCAGCGTCGCGCCGAACGTCGGCACGGCCTCGCGAAGCTGAGTCAGGTCGTTGAAGCTGTAGGCGGACGCGAGCCCGCCGAGCCCGAAGTAGGCCAGCCTCGGGGAGGGGGCGAACAGGGTCGGCAGCGGCACCCCGTACTGGGTGTAGTTCAGCGCTAGCGCGCCCGGCGGGACCGTCGCGGAGCCCGCCGCGACCTGCTGGGCCATCGCGATCAGCTCGGGGCTGGCGACCGCGAGCGCGATCACCGCGCCGAGCGCGAGCCTCGTGCCGAGCCGGGGCAACGACGCGGTGTCCCTGAACAGCTTCGCGACGAGCCAAGGCAGCAAGATCATGATGGCGAGCCCGAGCGCGAGCAGGGCGCTTTCCTGGTTGACCAGGACCGACGCGCCGAGCGCGAGGCCAAGCGCCACGGCCGGACGCCAGCCCGCCTTGCGGCGGAACCGGACGGCGGCCTCGATCGTGACCGGCAAGAAGATCGTGCCGAGCGCGATGTTGATGTGATACCAGTTCTGCCACAGCACCATCGACGACAGGCCGAAGAACGCGCCTGCCGTGAGCGCTCCTGGCGCGTTCAGCCACAACCGGGCTGCCCGGTACATCGCGTAGCACAGCAGCCCGGGCGTGACGATGGCGACCAGCGTCAGGGACGCGGACGGACCGTACGCGATGGTGACCGGAGCCATCACCCATCCCACGAGCGGCATCAGCGTGCTGAAGCCGAGCGGGGTGCCGACCGGTGCGGACATGTACGCGGTGGTGAAGGGGTTGCCCAGGTGCGTGAGCTGGTGGGCGACCCACCAGAAGCCCCACACGTAACTGGCCACATCCGTGGTGGCAGGCAGGGTGCCGTCGACGAGGAACGTCGCCCGCGGCCAGGTCGCTGCGATGCCTGCCGCCTCGAACAGCGCGAGCACGGCCAGCTGGCGCAGCCATGAACGGCTGGCCGCCCGCCGGAACGCGGCCCGGACCCCGCCGCCGCGCCTGGGCCGGCCGACCCGTCTGCTGCCCTCGGCCGTGGTTGCAGCGCCCGAGGGCCTGGGTTTCGCGATCGCCGGATCATCCGCGGTGCTGGCGCTCGCCCCGCCCATGCGGGGGGTCCTGGGGTGTCGTCCCCCCGGGCCAGTACCGCTGGCGTCGGCTCCGGCCGAAGCCGGAGCCGGCTGGCCGTCCCCGCTACCCCCCGCACGGGTCATCGGTCCACCTTGTCAGCTAATCGTTGCGCTGCCGATCCCACCCTGCTACCCGCGCCCGCACTGGCGCTCGGGTTGTTCCTGCCCAGTGCGCAGCGCTTGCCGTCCGCGTTGTGTTGTTCCTGCCCAGTGCGCAGCGCTTGCCGTCCGCGTTGTGTTGTTTCTGCCCACTGCGCAGCGCTTGGCATCCACGCGGCGCCTACGCATTGCCTGCCGGGCGCGACCTATCGCAAATCAGCCCGATTCAGCCCATGAGCGGGCGGGCCGGCGACTGCCCAGGCCCGCGCCAGGCGTCCCCGCCGCGTGACCCATCACGGTCGCGCGCACCAGCTAGAGTCCATCAGGTGGCACTCGAAGACGTCACCCTACGCCCGCCGCAGCCACGGCTGATCAAGTGGGAGATCTTCGCCGTGCTCGCGGTGTCGCTCGGCGCCAGCGCACTGAACGCCTTGCTCTCCCTGGTCGGCTCGCTGCTCGCGCCGCAACCGCTGGCCAGCCAGCAGACGAATCCTCTGGTCGGCACGCTGGCCGCCAACAACTGGCTTGACCTGGCGCTGCAACTCGCGTCGATCGCCGAGGTGCTCGCGCCCGTGCTGCTGGTGTTCTACTTGCTCGCCAGGTCGGGTGATTCGCCATCGACCATCGGCGTCGACGCCAGCCAGCCGGGCAGGGATCTCGCTCGCGGCGTCTTGCTCGCGGCCGTCATCGGCGGCGCCGGGCTCGGCCTGTACCTGACCGCGTTCCACCTCGGCCTCAGCCTGAACGTGGTCGCAGAGGACCTGCCGCCCGTGTGGTGGCGCTTTCCCGTCCTGCTGCTCAGCGCCGCGCAAAACGGGATACTCGAAGAGGTCATCATGATCGGCTACCTGCTGCGCAGGCTCGATCAGCTCGGCTGGGACCCGATGTGGGCGATCGCGCTCAGCGCCGTGGTGCGTGGCTCTTACCACCTGTACCAGGGTTACGGCGCCTTCATCGGCAACGCGGTCATGGGAGTGATCTTTGGCCTGCTTTACCGCCGCTGGGGCCGGGTGATGCCGCTGATCGTGGCCCACACGCTGATCGACTCGGCCGCCTTCATCGGCTACGCCGCACTGTACGGCAAGGTCTCCTGGCTGCCCTAGCGGCCTGGCTGCCCTAGCGGCCCAGGCCTTCGATCACCACCGCGCCGGGCAGGTCGGCGGTCGTCTTGCCGGCCAGCGCGAGCTTGGACCGCCGTACGCCGCTGCCGATCACCACCTGCGCGGTGGCGGCGACGGCCGCGTCCACGAGCACGGGCCAGCCCGCAGGAAGGCCGATCGGGGTGATCCCGCCGTACTCCATGCCGGTCTCGGCCACGGCCACCTCGGTCGGCGCGAATGAGGCCTTGCGCACATCGAGCGCTCGCCTGGCTACGTTGTTGACGTCGGCCCGCGTGGTGGCGAGCACCAAGCAGGCGGCGAACCTGGTCTCGCCCTCACGTCGGCCCGCGATCACCACGCAATTGGCCGACTCCGCGGCGGGCACCGCGTACCGCTCGCAGAACGCGGCAGTATCGGCCAGGCCGGGATCGATCTCGGCTACGCAGACGGCGTCGGCGGGAAACGGCCACCCAGGATCGGCCAGCGCCGCGGCTACGGGTACGGCCAGCAGGTCAGGCCGACCTGCCGCAGGGATGAATTCGAGCGATCCGATGGTGAACGTCACTCGCGCATTCTAAGCACTGCCTCGCGGGTCGCGCCGCGACGCCCGTCAGGGCTCTGGCCAAGTCGCCGCGAAGGTGACGCGCGCGACGACGCCGCCGACCTGAAGCCATGCCCGCTACCCCCGATGTGGCAGGGACCACGGCACTACCTAATCTTCCACCATGTCCGCTTTTGAATTCCAGGCCGAGGCTATCGGCGGGTCAGATATCGACTGGAGCCAGATCACCGTGTCCGGCTTGCGCCAGGCGCTGAAGTCAGGAACGATCACGTCGGCCGAGCTCGTCAGGTTCTACCTGGGCCGGATCGAACGCTTGAACGTCCAGCTCGGAGCGGTGATCTCGGTCGCGCCAGACGCCGTCGGGCAGGCGAACGCGATCGACGCCGCACGCGCGGCCAGCCCGGCTGGCGGTTCCGCTGCCAGACGCGCCGACGGCTCCCCAGCCGTCGGCAGCCCTGGCGCCGGTGGCCCTGCGCTTGGACCACTCGCCGGAATCCCCGTCCTGGTGAAGGACAACATCTCGGCAGCCGGGGCGCCCGCTACGGCGGGTTCACCCGCCCTGCTCGGGGCCGCCGGCGCGGACGCATTCGCCATCGCCAGGCTGCGCGAGGCCGGCGCGGTCATCCTGGGCAAGGCCAACCTGTCCGAGTGGGCGAACTTCCGCTCCACTCAGTCCACAAGCGGTTGGTCCACCCTCGGCGGTCAGGCGGTGAACCCCTATGGCACCGGTCGTAACCCGTCAGGATCGAGCTCGGGGTCCGCGGTGGCCGTGGCCGCCGGGCTGGCGCCACTCGCTGTAGGGACCGAGACCGACGGCTCGATCGTCAGCCCATCGCACTGTTGCGGCATCGTCGGCGTCAAGCCGACTGTCGGCCTGGTCAGCAGGGCTGGCATCGTGCCGATCTCGCTGGCGCAAGACACCGCTGGGCCGATGGCCAGGTGCGTCGCCGACGCGGCGGCCCTGCTCGGCGCCCTGGCCGGCGCCGACCCCGCGGATGAGGCCACGGCTCAGGCGGCCGGCCAGCCCGCTGACTACGAGCAGTTCCTCGACGCAGGCGCGCTAGCCGGGGCGCGGATCGGCGTCTGGCGAGGGTCGGCGGCGGAGGCCACCGCCGCGACCGTCGCCCTGCTCGACTCCGTCGTCGGCCTGCTGCGTGCCCGCGGCGCTGTGGTGGTCGACCCGGTCGAGCTGGCCGAGGCCGATAAGATCGCCGATCCGGCCTACTCGGCGCTGCGGCATGAATTTCGCCGCGACCTGAACGCGTACCTGGCCGGGCTCGATGGCGAGCACCCGATGTCACTTGCCGAGCTGATCTCCTTCAACAGCGCGAACGCAGACCGCGTGCTCATTCACTTCGGTCAGCAACTCTTCGAGCAGGCGGAAGCGACCAGCGGCACGCCGGAGTCGGACTTCGCCCTGGCGAGGGCGCAGGCGCTGTCGCTGGCGCGTTCCGGGCTGGACGGGGTGCTGGGTGACCACGGGCTGGACGCGGTGCTTGCGCTCAGCGGTAACCCGGCCTGGCTCACCGACTACGTGCTCGGCGACCAGTACAGCGCAGGGTCGAGCACCCCGGCCGCGGTGGCTGGTTATCCGTCGATCACGGTGCCAGTTGGCCAGGTGAGCGGCCTGCCGGTCGGCGTGTCGCTGATCGGAACGGCCTGGAGCGAGCCTCGCCTCCTCGCCCTCGCCTACTCTCTGGAGCAAGCCCTACGTGTGCCTTAGATAGCTAACTCGCAACGTCCAGCCGCGGCGCGTCCATGATCGCGGACTCGCGCCTGCGGGAAATGCGGACGAGCGTCCGTGATCATGAATCGTGGTCGTCGCACGGGCCGGGCCGTCTTTCCTGGCGATCCGGACCGGTCAGCCCTTGTCCGCCATTTTCCCTTATGGGAAAGGTGCGATGATGGCGGTGCGCTCCGGCCTCGGCAATCAGCGGGCGATCATCGTGGTGGCCATGGAGAAGCCATGAGCGTGTTCCAGGCAGCTGCCGGCGAGTTGCCGCCAGAGGCCGGTCGGCCAGCGAAATCACCCGTTTCGTGGTCGAGGCGATCGACCGGATCGCCGGCTCTTGCGGCAATGCCACTTAGCTTGACTTGATCTTCGTTCGGGTCGTGCGGCAATGCCACTTAGCTTGAGTTGACCTTCGTTCGGGTCGTGCGGCAATGCCACTTAGCTTGAGTTGATCTTCGTTCGGGTCGTGTCGCGGGGCGCTGTCCTGGCCGGCAGCCTCGGGTCCGGCTCATGCTGGTTCTGCGCGCCCCGCTGGACAGGGCAAAGCATGCATTCCGGGCAGCGGCTCCGCGGCTGCCGACCTGACGCGGCCCTGGCCGGACGAGATTTCGCCCCATAGGTCACTTGATCACCTCACGTCACTGACCTTGATCGTTCTCGCCGGATGAATGGCGGATCGGTCCGGTTCTTCCGGGTGGATGGCACATTGACCAGATCGGTGGCGGACGGCGGGCGGGGACGAAAGGGGTGATAGTGATGAACCGGGCGTGGTCGGCGGGACCGTGCCGTGACGTCGGCCGGCTGCGGTGGGTCGGCTGGCTGTGGTGCGTCGGCTGGCTGTGGTGCGTCGGCTGGCTGCGGTGGGTCGGCTGGCTGCGGTGGGTCGGCTGGCTGCGGTGCGTTGGCTGGCTGCGGTGCGTCGGCTGGCTGTGGTGGGTTGGCTGGCTGCGGTGGGTCGGCTGGCTGCGATGGCGCTGACTAGCCGACGCCCGATTCCCGATGGCCACCGGCAGGGGCCCGGGGCGCTGCCGGCGGGACCGAGCTAAGACGTAAGCACTCAGGTCGCGAGCATGATCGAGATAGCCTAAATGGCCACCGGCAGGGGCCGGGGCGCTGTCGGCGGGACCGAGCTAAGACGTGAGCACCCCAGGTCGCGAGCATGATCGAGATGGCCTAACTGGCATTGGCTCTTGCGGTTACGCCGTTCCTGTCGTGGAGTTTGTCCAAGAACGCGACCTGCTGACGCGCGGGGCCGGAAAGCCGCTCGCCCGAGCAACTAGCTGCCTATCGCGCCGAGCGAAACGGCGTCAGCATCGACGGACGGCCCGCGATGGGCTGACAGCCTGCAGGCATGGCCTCTGGGTCCGGCGAGCCTGGCGATAGAGACGAGACTGGCGGTGGGAACGGGCCTGATGATAAAGGCGAGGCTAACGATAGATATGTGGTGTCCGAGCGGCTACTTGCGGCCTTGGCGATGGGATGGCGACGCCATCGGGTACCCCAGGCGGCCTAGCCGATCCGCTGACCCGTCCATTCAGTCCTGAAATCACGTAATGATCTTGAAAATGGCCGTGCTAAGCAAATGACTAGGTCGTGCATAGTCACGACGGGTGGTTGTGAATCGAGACGCGCTCTCGCTAGCCTCGCTGGCTACCAAGTACGTATTCCGCTACCGCCTCGCAGGAACGAAAGGTGGCGAGCGTCGTGCTCGCATCGCACTTGACGGCGCAGGCCGCATGCCGTGGCGCTGACCCGGATGATCTATTCGTCCAGGGAGCGGCGCAAAACCGGGCAAAGATGATCTGCCATGGGTGTCGGATTCGTACCGAATGCCTGGCGGACGCCCTGGACAGCAAGATCGAGTTCGGCGTCTGGGGAGGCATGACCGAGCGGGAACGCCGAGCTCTGCTCAGGCGTCGGCCGAACGTTTCCAGCTGGTACGACCTGCTCATGCAGGCCCGCCAGCAATTCGAGATGAGCCAGCAGGCCAGCTGAAGAGCCTACCTGCCGGCCTGCCCGCCCCGGCGTGCCAGCACCGGGGCCTTGCTGCCAGGCAGCCCGCGCACCGCCGAGTTTTCCCTGCTCTTGCCCTACAGTTGGCCCATGCGGTTCGCGTTGATCAACTCCGGGCTCGGCCTGCTGGCGACAGCCAGCGAGCTGCACAGGCGGCATCCGGAAGCTGACCTCGTCATCGCCATGGATCCCGACGGCATGCCCTGGGGACCGCGAACTCCGCAAGACATCGCCAGCCGTTCGCTCGCCATGGCCCGGGCAGCAGTCAGCTATGAGCCCGATGTCATCGTGATGGCGTGCAACACAGGCACCGTGCACGCCATCGAGGTGCTCCGTGCGGAGTTCGAGCCGAGCATTCCCGTTGTCGGAACCGTCCCGGCGATCAAGCCGGCCGCGGCGGTTGCCAGCTCGGTGGCGATCTGGGCAACCGTTGCCACGACGGCCAGTGACTACCAGCGCCAGTTGATCACCGACTTCGGCGGGCAGGCGGCGGTGACAGCGGTCGCCTGCCCCGGCCTAGCGACGGCCATCGACGCTGGCGACCAAGCTGCGACGGCGGCGGCGATCGCCGCCGCGGCAAAGCGAACGCCCTGTGGCTGCGGTGCGGTGGTCCTGGGCTGCACCGAGTACGAGCTGGTGGCCGACCAGATAGGGGTGGCCGTGCCCGGTGCCGCCATGTTCGGCTCGGCCGCGGCAGTCGCAGCTCAAGCGGTGCGACGTGTTGCCAGTGCGACCACGCCCGCGGACCCAGTCGATGAGCCTGCAACAGGCAGGCTCCACATCCTGCTCAGCGGCCGCGAAGGCGAGCTGCCACAGGCCGCCTTGCGCTACCCTCAGGGCCGCGAGCTCGCTCCGCTGGCCAGCGACCGTCAGGCTCATGACCCCCAGCCAGGCGCGGCCCATGCGCAAGCCGAGGTGCCGCGCCTGCGACCTGATGGTTCTGATCTGTCAGCGAGTTAGCCGATTGGCCGGGCGCCGAGCTCAGCGCGCCGCGGGCGTCAGGTCCGTCGCGGTGTCCCGCCCGGTCAGCAGCTCACTGGTCGGACGCCGAGTTCAGCGGCTCGGCTTGCCTTCGAACTCAGCGCCTGAGCTGACCGGGCCCGGCTCCAGCGCGACCCGAGCGGCCTGCCCCGCCCGTTCCTGAGCGCCCGGTCCCGTTCCGGCTGTCGCGCTTGGGAGTACGGCGTGGCCCGCTGCCGCGCCGCGCGGCCCCTGTCCCGCCGTCGCGCCGCGTGGCCCCAGTCCCGCCGTTGCGCCGTGTGGCCCCAGTCCCGCCGTCGCGCCGTGTGGCCTCAGCCCCGCCGTCGCGCCGTGTGGCCTCAGCACCGCTGCTTTGGCGCACAGTGCTCGGATCGCCGCCCCGGCGACCGGTGCCTGTCTCCCGATCCTGGCCAGCCCGAGCCGTCCTGGCCTGGCTTGACCCGGTCGGTCCGGCCTGATTTGCTCTCGCGCTTGGCTCGCCTGGCCCGGTCGGGTTGGCCTTGCGCGCGCGGACCACCCCGACCCTGCCAGCTCCCGCCGACCGCAACCTGGCGTAGCTGGCCGCGACTTGCTTGGGCGTCATCGGCAGCCGTGCCGCTGACGGTGGCAAGCCTGCGTGCAGGGCGTCGGCGATGAGCTGTGCCATGGAGTAGTCGGGATCAGCGTCCAGTGCTCGCTCGATCGCGACGCTCGCCAGCGCGCCGTCGCCGGCTTGCCACGCCGTGAACGCGAGCAGCGCCGCCGGGGCAGGCACGTACTCCGGCGGTAGATGACGCACCAGGTCGACCCACAGGCGCTGGTGATCGGCGTTATATTCCGGGTCCATCCGCGCCCATGCATCGTCCCTGACTCGCATATCGGTCAGTGCTACGCCCAGCCAGGCAAGTTCATCGTGATGGCTTGTCAGTCGCCCGCCGCGCCGGTACCGGGTTACTGCCAGCCGGACTGACCGCCGCCCGGCGTCGGCGACCGGCTGGTATACGTCGCCGTACCTGGGATCAGCGAACGCATCGGTGAGCATCCGTGTTGCGCGATCCTGCGCTCGTTCCACGGCTTCGCTCATCTGCTTTGCGGATTCAACTGCCGGGGCGAGCGTCGCGACAAGCTCGGCTCGGTTGCCGAGCACAGTCAGGCCGGCCGCTGCGAGCGTCGCTGCGGCCGGATGGCGAGCGGGGTCGAAAGGCACGCCCTCCGGTGGGCAGCAACCAGGGTCATCGCACAGGTAGGACCAGTAGCGGCCATCTGCCACTCGCAGGACGTCCTGCACGCCGATACCCGCTTCCCGAAGCGCCGGAATCAGCACATCGGCGACCGGGGTAACCTGCCTGCCGCTGCCGTAGCCGATGGCGATCGCGAGCGTGAGGTGCTGACGACCAAGCACAGTGGCGGCATGCGAGGCGATGTCAGTGGCAAGTCCCTCTTCGGGTGGGTCGGGGAGGTCGTAGCGGAAGGCCAGCCTTATCCGCGAGTGCGGGCCGCCGACGCCGAGCACGACCAGGCTCTCGGCTGGATGGAACCCGAGCAGATGCGGCACGACGGCCAGGATCGCGTCGGCTGATCCGACGCGCACCCGGCAACGTGGTCCGCCGCGCTCGGCAGGCCGGCCCGCCGGCTCGTCTGAGGACGGACCGGACTGGCCAGCAGGGTGGTCGGCCGATGGCTGGCCCGGTGATACCGGGGGCCAGCCATCCGAAGGGTCATGTGGATCACGAGACTGTGTCATGCGGCTAGCGTCGCCAGTCCGGTGGCCGCGCCGCCACCGCAGATGTAGCGCGATGTTCACGGGAAGCGGCCTGTACACCCGCCGTGAATACCACCTTGACACGGCAGCCTGGCTGAGGTACGGACCGGCGGACGGCGCGCCCGCCTCATCCCCGCTGGCCTGCGGTGCCGCAGCGCCCCTCGGGCTCGCTCGCACCTGGCGGGGAGTGCCTGCGTTGCTTAGATCTGGACGCCGAGCAGCGCGTCGACCGCGTCCCTGACCAGCGCGGCTGACGTGACCGACGCGGCTGACGCGGCCGACGCAGTGCCGAGGACGTCATCGGCCCACGCATCGACCACCGCGAGCGCTCCGGGGGCGTCGAGGTCGCTTGCGATGCGCTCGCGGATCGCAGCGAGCACGCCCAGGCCGGCGTCGCCAGGCCCGTCAGCGGCCTCGCCCAGCCCGTCAGCAGCCTCGCCCAGCCCGTCAGCAGCCCTGCCCGATCCCCCGGCAACCCTGGCAACCCTGGCGACCCCGGCTGAGCCGCTGAGCGCGGCAGCAACTGCCCGTCGCCAGTTGCCCAGCCGGCGCGCCCCCGCGTCGAGCCCCTCGCCGGTCCAGTCCCAGTCGTGCCGGTAATGATGCGCCAGGATCGCCAGCCTGATCGCCATCGGGTCGACGCCGTCTCCAAGCAACGCGGACACGAACACCAGGTTGCCGAGGGACTTGGACATTTTCTCCCCGCCAAGCCGGACCATCCCCGCGTGGACGTAATGGCGGGCGAACTTATGACCGCCGGAGCCGCTGAGGGCCACCCGGGCGTGCGAGGCGCTCATCTCGTGATGCGGGAAGATCAGGTCGGAACCCCCGGCCTGCACATCGAACGCCACCCCCAGGTAGCGCGTCGCGATCGCCGCGCACTCGATGTGCCAGCCCGGTCGGCCCTGGCCGAATCTGGACCCCCAGGACGGCTCGCCCGGGCGCCCGGCAAGCCACACCAGCGGGTCGAGCGGATCCTTCTTCCCTGCCCTGCCAGGGTCGCCGCCGCGCTCGGCGCAGAGCTCGGTCATCTCGGCGACGCTTAGCCCGGACAGCGTCCCGAACTCCGGATCGGCCGACCGGCAAAAGTACACGTCCCCGTCGAGCTCGTACAGCGCCCCCCGGTCGGCGAGCACCCCGCTGAGCTCGCCGATCACATCGAGCGCCTCCACGGCCCCGACGAAGTGATCAGGTGGCAACACGCGCAGCGCCCTCATGTCGGACCGGTACCGCTCTACCTCCCTGCTGGCCAGTTCGCGCCAGTCCTGGCGGTCCCGCTCGGCACGCTCGAGCAACGGGTCGTCTACGTCAGTGACATTCTGGGCATAACGAACCCCCAGGCCAGAGTCTCGCCACCCGCGCACAAGCAGGTCCCAGGCGATGTACGTCGCCGCGTGACCAATATGGGTCGCGTCATAAGGCGTGATGCCGCACGCGTAGAGCGTGGCGAGCGGTCCGTCGGCCGCCACGACGAGCCGTTGGCTCGCGGTGTCCCAGACCTTCACGTTAGGGCCTGGTCCAGGCAGGCTCGGGACGCTCGAGGCGGGCCAGGACTCCATGCCGGCAAGGGTATCGCCCACCCCGCGTGCTATAGCCCTTCCCGTTCCGCCGGGCCGGCCTGGGCCGTGCGAGGTGACGCCAACTCGTTACCGTTCTGTAGTCCCAACGGGGCCGGGACATACAATGACCAGATCGCTCGCCCATGGCCGACGGAGGTCAGCGTGACTGAGCTTGCCGACCGCGCGAGCGCCCAGGTGGCGCGTCGGTCCGCGGCTTCCGCCAGCCTGCGGCACGCCTACAACGCCATCCCGCCCGGCACGCCCGTCCGGCTGGCGAAGTCCACGTCGAACCTGTTCCGCTTCCGCGAGGCCGGCGCCACCAGGCCGGCCGCGCTTGACGTCTCCGCCTTCACCCGCGTCAGCCACGTCGACAAGGGCGCAAGGACGGCCGTGGTCGGCGGGATGACCACCTATGCGGATCTGGTCGCCACCACCTTGCGTTACGGGCTGATGCCGCTCGTCGTGCCGCAACTCAAGACGATCACCCTGGGCGGCGCGGTGTCCGGCCTCGGAATCGAGTCGACCTCGTTGCGCAACGGCTTGCCGCACGAGTCCGTGCTCGAGATGGAGATCCTCACCGCGGACGGGCGGCTGGTCACGGCCGCCCCCGGATCTGCGCACGAGGCGCTGTACCTGGGTTTCCCCAACTCCTACGGCACGCTCGGCTATGCGCTCTGGCTCACGATCGAGCTCGAGCCTGTCGCGCCGTACGTCCACCTTCGCCACGTCAGGTTCGATGACCCAGGCGAGGTGATGGCGGCCATCGAGCAGATCGCCCGCGACGGCAGCTACCTCGGTCATCAGGCGGACTTCGTCGACGGGACGGCGTTCAGCCCGACCGAGACCTACCTGACCGTCGGGGCGTACAGCCAGACCGCGCCGTGGCTCAGTGACTACACCGGGCAGCGGATCTACTACCAGTCAATCCGCGGGCCGCGCGAGGACTTCCTGACCATAAGCGACTACCTGTGGCGCTGGGATACCGACTGGTTCTGGTGCTCGCGTGCGTTCGGCGTGCAGCGGCCGCTGGTCCGGATGCTCTGGCCGAGCCGGTACCGGCGCTCGGACGTCTACCGCAAGCTGGTCGCCTTCGACCGGCGGCACGGGCTGACCCGCGCGCTCGGAGCGCACCGCGGCGCGCCGCCGAGCGAGGCCGTCATCCAGGACGTGGAGATCCCGGCCGACCGCGCAGCGGAGTTTCATGAGTTCTTCGCCGCCGAGGTCGGCATGAGCCCGGTGTGGCTCTGCCCGCTGCGGTTGCGCAGCGGGCAGTCCTGGCCGCTGTACCCGCTCAGGCCGGATCAGGCGTACGTGAACTTCGGGTTCTGGGGCAACGTGCCGCTGCCACGGGGAGCCAGCGACGGGCACTTCAACAAGCGCATTGAGAACAAGGTCACCGAGCTTGGCGGGCACAAGGGGCTGTACTCGACCTCGTACTACTCGGAAGAGGAGTTCTGGCGGCTCTACAACGGCCCGGCATACGCCCGCCTTAAGCAGGAGTACGACCCGGGTGGTCGCCTGTCTGACCTGTTCGACAAGTGCGTCGGGGGAGAGTGAGAAGCAGGAAGGAACAAGGAGATGTCACTGGCTGAGGTTTTCGAACGGGTCGCGGGTCCGGGCGCCGAGGTCGAATTCGCCGCCTACGACGGCAGCAAGGCTGGTACCCCTGGCTCGCCCGAGGTGAAGGTAACCGTCCGCTCCCGCACCGCCGTGGGCTACCTGGCGCAGGCGCCTGGCTCCCTCGGCCTCGCGAGAGCCTACGTCTCCGGCCACCTCGACGTCGACGGGGATATGTACACGGCGCTGTCCAGGCTCGCCAAGGCGCAGCGACTGCATCACTCGGTGCCCGAGCGCCTGTCGATGCTCGCCGAGCTCGGCGGCCCGTCGGTGCTGCTGCGGCGGGTAGCGCCACCGCCACAGGAAGTGCGGGTCAGCCGCTGGTGGATGTCCGGGCGGCGGCACTCAATGCGCAGGGATGCCAGCGCGATCTCGCATCACTACGACGTCTCCAACACGTTCTACGAGTGGGTGCTCGGCCCGTCCATGGCGTACACCTGCGCGTGCTACCCGCGCGCTGATGCCTCGCTCGAGCGGGCGCAGGAGCACAAGTTCGACCTGGTCGCTCGCAAGCTCGCGCTGACGCCTGGGATGCGCCTGCTCGATGTGGGCTGCGGCTGGGGCGGCATGGTGATGCACGCGGCTAAGCGGTACGGCGTCAGTGCGCTCGGCGTCACGCTGTCCGAGCAGCAGGCACTGTGGGCGCAGCGGGCCATCAAGGAGGCCGGCCTGGAGGACCTGGCCGAGGTGCGGCACCTGGATTACCGCGAGGTCGGCGAGGGCGACTTCGATGCGATCAGCTCGATCGGGCTGACCGAGCACATCGGCAAGGCGAAGTTGCCAGGGTACTTCGGCTTCCTGCGCGACAAGCTGAGGCCGGGCGGCCGGCTGCTCAACCACTGCATCACCAGGCCGGACAACAAGGGCCCGGCGCGGGTCACGGGCGGGTTCATCTACCGGTACGTATTCCCCGACGGGGAGCTAGAAGGCCCTGGCCACATCGTCTCGGTGATCCACGACAGCGGCTTCGAGGTCAGGCACCTGGAGAATCTGCGTGAGCACTACGCGCTGACGCTGGCAGCCTGGTGCGACAACCTGGATGCGCGCTGGGATCAGGCCGTCGCGGAGGTCGGGGAGGGGACGGCGCGGGTCTGGCGGCTGTACATGGCCGGCTCGCGGCTTGGCTTCGAACGCAATGACATCCAGTTGCACCAGGTGCTCGCGGTCAAGCTCGGCGAGGGCGGCCGCTCAGGCATGCCGCTCCGCCCCAACTGGGAGCCGCCGGACAGCTAGTCGTACGGTCTGGTCACGCCCGAATAGCCCGCTTTGCCCCATCCGGCCGCTCGTGCAAGACAGCAACGTGGGGCCCTTGCTGTCGCTCCGGCAGCAGTAAGGACCCCACGTTGCGGTTCGAGGCGGTGGGGGTGGGTGGC
>JASIBM010000551.1 GCA_030045175.1 Streptosporangiaceae bacterium
GCCCGGTCAGGTGTCGATGTTCGGGCTCTGGCTGCCGATGGGCACCAGGCGGGCCGGCGGATCGGTGATGACCACCGCTGACTCGACGCTCAGGTCGGGCCGGACGTGCACGAGCTCGCCGGGGGCGAGCATGCGCCAGCCGCTTTCGCCGTCTAGCTGCTCAGAGGCCACGACGACGGAAGGGGCCGACGCGAGGGCTGGCACGTGGAACGACGAGGTCGCGCTGCGCAGGTCCAGGCCCGCCAGCCCGGACCGATGCTGGCCCTGCCCGGCCGGCCGCTCGATGACGTGCAGGGCGTGCTGACCCGGGTAGCGCAAGGCCCACAGTTCGCCCGGCGCCGCCACTATGACGTTCAGCGCCGTGACTGGCAGGTTGGCGGCGATCCACCGGGCCGCCGCGGTGATCCCCGCAGCCACGTCGCCGCCATGCGCGTCGGCCTGCTGGGTGATCAGCGCGAAGTAGCGCTCTGAATCGGTGTCGCCAAGCACCAGGCTGGCGTACTCGCCGAGCCGCGCGTCCAGGCGGGCGACCTCGCCGAAGCCGCCGTTGTGCGCCATGATGCGCCCGTGCATCGCGAAGGGGTGCGTGTTATGCGCGGTCCGGCCACCGGCGGTCGCCAAGCGGACATGCGCGATGAAGGTCACTGACTCCGCGCGCTTCGCCTCACGGGTGAACTCCCGGTCAAGGAACGCGGGTTCTGGCTGCTTGTCGAGGACCGGTGCGCCCGTGGCGTCGAAGAACCCGATGCCGCTCCCGTCGACATTACGGTGACTCTGCGCTCGCAGTGAGTCGGGGGCATCCAGCAGCCAGAACGTGGCGCTGACCGGACGACGCCCCGCGTTCAGGCCGAACAAGCGGCACATGCTGCTCCCAGCGCAGAAGGAGTCGCGGTTCATCCCGCGGCGGCCATGACATGCATGCTACGTCACGGTTATGGGCCGCCGGCGGCTCGTTTCGAGCCGGAGCGGAAGGGTAAGAATCCGGCTGCCACACAGGGTTAGCATTCACCTGTAAACCGGCATGCGCGACCCCAATTAACGCGCAGTTGTCGTGGAGCCATTCCCCGCTGGCGGACACAGCGGAGACGGGATGGAGACACGACATGACGCGGCGGCTGGCGAGATGGGGAAGGCTGCCCGGCGCGCTGCTCGCCGCGCTCACGCTAGTCGCGACCGGATCGGTGACCACCTTCGGCGCGGCCGCCCGGACGACATCGCAGCTGAATATCCTCTCCGGCACGGTACTGCAAACCAACCTGGTGTCCGATTTGCCTGGCGTTGCAGCCGTTCTCGACCCGAACCTCGTCAATTCCTGGGGTCTCACGGAGAGCGCCACCAGCCCCTTCTGGGTCGCTGACAACGGCTCCGGCTTGGCCACGACCCGCCTCGTCCCCGGCGCAGGCGACGCTCCGGTCTCGATCAACCCGGTGGTCGTGAACATCCCGACACCGGTGAGCCTCACCGGCGGCGCGCCGACCGGGACGGTGTTCAACAGCGATGCCGCCGGCGGCGCGTTCCAGATCACCGGCCTGGGCGATGACGGCCAGACGACATCAGCCCCGGCCACGTTCTTGTTCGCGACCGAAGACGGGACGCTCATCGGCTGGAACCCCGGCATCGACCCCACCGGGCAGTTCGCTGGCCCGAACGGCGTCAGCACCCACGCGGTCATTGCCGTCAACAACTCAGGAAACAACTTCGCCAGCCCCGATCCGAACCAGCAGACCGGGGCGGTGTACAAGGGGCTGGCCATCGCGACAAGCAACAAGCCGATCATCGCCGCCGATCCCGACAGCACGGCTCTGCTCTACACGACCAACTTCCGCGCCGGAACCGTCGAGGTCTATGACGCGAATTTCAACAAGGTCACGACGCTGCCGGTCGGCGCGTTCACCGATCCTGGGCTGCCCGCCGGATTCGCCCCGTTCAACATCGGCATTCTTAACCGGAAGGTCTACGTCACCTATGCCCTGCAGAACGCCCAGAAGGATGACGACGTGGCCGGGCCAGGCAACGGCTTCGTGGACGTCTTCAATCTCGACGGCGCCCCTGGCCTTCCCGGGGGAGCGGTGCGGCTGATCTCGCGAGGACCACTCGATTCGCCGTGGGGGCTGACGATCGCGCCGCCCGGATTCGCCGGCATCAGCAGCCCGAGCGACCACCCCGTCTTGCTGGTGGGCAATTTCGGCGATGGCTTCATCTACGCCTTCGATTCGGTCACCGGATCGTTGCTAGCCCAGCTCAAGGACCCTGACGGCGAACCAATCCAGATCGAAGGGCTGTGGGCGCTGAGGGCTGGCAACGGCGCGGCCGCGGCCGCGACCGGCACCGTCTACTTCACCTCTGGCCCCTTTGGCGAGGCGCATGGCCTGTTCGGCTCGCTGAGCACGGCCGCCCCTGGCTCGGGTGAAGGGCAATCCGGGGCGCAGTGGGTGCGGGCCAATGCGGATATCGTCCAGCTTGATGTGCAGCGACTCGCCCAGGACGTCTCCAGCGGGGCGTCCGCCGCCACGATCAGGCAGGATACCCAGACCCTGCGTGCGGATTCCCAGCAACTGGTTAGCGTCGGGAATGCCTTCGCACGAGACACCGGGCAAGACGCGTTCCCATGAGCATCACGGTCAGGTTAGCCAGAACTGCCTGATGACAGGGTTATCCGGCCGGCGGATTTCTGATATTCACTGCTTATGCGCACGCATATAAGAGCTCCCCGGCATCGCGTCGCCGGCGGTGCCATCGGGCTTGGAATGGCCGCGCTGGCGCTCACTGGCACGACGGCAGCGGCCTCGGCGCCTGCGGCTTTCCCGGCCGGGCGCGTCCCGCCGGTGCCGTGGCGCGAGGCGGGCCCGGGCTGGACCGTCGTCGAGTACTCCACCGCGTCGCTGCCAGGGTCCACGAACCCGGCACCTGGCCCTACGACCTTCTACCTGGTCAGTCCGCAGGGCCGGAAGTACCCGTTCTACGTGACGCCGACGGCAACCGCCTACCCTCAGCTCACCCTCGTCGACTGGTCCGGTGACCGGCAAAGGATCCTGGTAGCGCGCAATACGATCAGTGATCAGCGGATCGTCGTCGAGCAGATCAGCCTCGCGACCGGCGCGGTGGTCTCCACGTTCAGGCTGCCATCGGATCTCCTTCCCGACGAGTACACCCGGCCATCGGGCCAGAGCATCCTGGCTGACGGGTACGGCTCCCGGTCGCTGGGAATCTACCGGTTCGGCCTGACTGGCCACCTGCAGCGCATCCTTGCCAGGGGCACCTCGGTGCTGGCCCCGCTCGACTCCCCAGGCGGCACTTACGTCGTGGCCGGTACCCGGACGGGCCTTGACCAGGTCAGCAACGCCGGTGCGATCACGCGGCGGATCCGCGTCCCCGCCGCTGTGCACGGCTGTCAGCCGGTCCGATGGTGGACCGCGAGCACGGTGCTCGCCGCTTGCTCTGGCCGCAAGTCATACGGCACGCAGCGCCTGTGGCTGTTCTCCTTCGGCGGCTGCTCACCCACCGCGCTAACTCCGGCGCTTCGCCGGCACGGCCTGTTCATCGGTTACTTCAACGCCTGGCTGCTTGACGGTCGGCTCTACCTTCAGGCGGACAACGCGCACGACACGCTGTCCATCGTCCGGCAGTTCCGCGACGGCGCCAGGCGCACGGTCACCGTCCCGGGTCCGGCCGGGCGCAGCGACTTCATCGTCACCGCCTGGGCCGGGCGCCTGCTCCTGTGGTCCGGCCTCGGCACGGGCGGCCCGAGCTCGCTGTTCTGGTTCAACCCAGCCACCCGCGCCATCCGCTTCATCCTCCGCACGCCTTCGGACACCAGCGGCGTGGCCGGCGCGATCGCCTACGGCTACCGGAATCACTAGGTCTCGCACGCTCCGTCCTGGCACCTGAGTTGCCGGTCTGGCACGAGCCCGCGATCCTGCGCAGTACTAGTTGTCTGTGGACTTGATCATCACGGGCGGGCCGTCGTGACCGTCGATGTCGTCGTAGATGCCGGGGTAGGTCTGGAACTGGCCGCTCGGGTTGTCGTGCAGGTGTGACTCGTTGAGGGTCAGCTTGCCCCAGCCGGTGTCCACGACGTAGAAGATGGCGCCGCCACCCTCCCGCGCGCTGTTGTTGTTCATGATCGTGCCGGCGATGAGCGTGTTGTAGTTGGCGCCGTCGTTGTAGATCGCGCCGCCGCTGCCGCCGCCCGGTGTACCGCTCGATGCCGGGTTCGCGCCCCAGCCGATGGCCTGGTTGCTGGTGAAGACGCTGTTGAGTACCTGCCACTGGACGCTGATGCTGCTCAGGGCCGCGCCATTGGAGCAGCGGCCGCCGGTGAACGTATCGCTGGTGATGTACACCGGCCGGTTCTGGTACTGAGCGAGCACGCGGATGGCGCCGCCGCCTAGGTCCGGGCCGTACTGGTAACACCTGTTGTTAATGAAGCGCGAGTTGACCGCCTTGAACTGGCCGCCCTCAGCGTAGATGGCGCCACCGCCGTCGACGCCGCCGTACCAGCAGTGCGGGATGTTGGACTTGCATGCAACCTGGTGCGTGCCGTTAAAGCCGTCTTCGAGCGTGATGTTCTGCACGACGATCTGCGGGTACGGCTGGTTCACGCAGTCATCGGTCGACCAGGTGCCCTGGCAGGTGTCCGAGTACAGGATCCGGCGCTTGCCGCCGCCGCTGAGCGTGACCAGGCCACCGCCGTCGAGTACGACCAGGTGCCTGGTCTTGGGCACGCTGGCCGTCGCTGTCATGAGGATCGTGACGGGCTTCGCGCCGCAGTCGAAGGTGATGATCCCGCCCTCGGCGACCGCCGCGACCACGGCCGCGGACGTGCAGCTAGCCGGCGTGCCATGGCCGATCACGTGGTTCGGGTGGCTGGTGTTCACCGCCCGGCCCGCGGGCGGCACGGGGAAGTGCCCGTTGGGGTTGCCGAAGTCGGGCAGGCCGTCCGGCTGACTGGCGGCCGGGTGACTGGCGGCCCGGTGACTGGCGGCCGGCAACGCGCCCGGCGCCGCGAGCTGGTGCACCGCGGCGGCCGGGGCGGGCAGGGTGCCCTGCCCGCCCGAAGCTACCCCGGTGGCCACCGCGACGGCGAGCCCGCCCGCTCCCGCCAGAACCGCAAGCAGCATCCCAAAGCCACGTATCCGACGCATGGCGCCTCATGCTAGTGCGATCCCGCGACCCCTGACCCGTGAAATCAGAATGGGACACGAACCCCGCAGCCGGGCCACCCCTGGCCGCTAAACCGCGGTCGCCGCCGGCTGGCGCAGCGAAGCGAGCGCGGTGCTCCAGGCGACGACCTGATCCAGGAGGGTGTCAAGCGCGGCCACGTTGTAGGCGCCTGGCTTGAACACGCTGAAGTTCTCGAACTCGGTGAGCAGCGACAGCGCGACCTGCTGGCGGACGTCGGCCATCTGCAGCTCGCCGGCGACCAGGCGCAGGTGCTCGGCGGCGCGGGCGCCGCCTACCCCGCCGTAGGAGACGAAGCCGACGGCCTTGTTGTTCCACTCGGCGTACAGGAAGTCCATGGCGTTCTTCAGGACTCCGGACGTGCCGTGGTTGTACTCGGGGGTGACGATGACGAACCCGTCGAATGACGCGATCTTGTCGGCCCATCGCCTGGTGTGCTCGTTCTGGTACTGGCCCATCGAGGGTGGCAGTGGCTCGTCGAGGTGCGGCAGCGGATAGTCGCGCAGGTCGACGAGCTCGAACTCGGCGTCGCTGCGGCGCGAGGCGAGGTCGTACACCCACCTAGCCACCTGCTCGCCGTTGCGGTTGGGGCGGGTGCTGCCGAGGATGATGCCGATCCGGGTCATAGGAGTTCCTCCTGTGCGCTTGGGTTGCGTGCACCGGCAAACGGACTTTACCCCGCTTGTATTCCCCGTGAGCCAGCTCAGCTGTGCCCCGCGGCGGCTAGCTCCGGGCTGGCCACCGCGGCCCTGGCGCGCCAGCCAGGCAGCCCGCGCGCTCCGGCAGCGACGCCGATCGCGACGACCACCTGGACCGTGATCACGACCAGGAACGCGGTGCTGACGCCCGTGCCGTCGGCGGCCAGCGCGAGGAAGACGCTGCCGAGCGTGGCCACGCCGAGGGCCAGCGCCGTCTGCTGCGTCGTCGTCAGCACCCCGGCGCCCGCGCCGGCGACGGCGGGCGGCACCTCGGAAAGCACGACGCCGAACAGCGGGCTCATCACTAGGCCCTGGCCAAGCCCGGCGACAGCCAGCCCGGGCGCCAGCTCGGCCACGGCCAGGTGCGGCCAGCCGAGGTAGACCGTCGCGCCCAGGGTGACCAGGCCAGCTGCCTGCAAGAGGCCGCCGGCGGCGAGCACCTTCGCGCCGAACCGCGCGAGCAGCCTGGGCGTGGACAACGATGCGAACAAGAAGGTGGCGGCCATCGGCACCAGGCCAAGGCCCGCTGTCAGCGCGCTGGCGCGCAAGCCCTCCTGCACCAGCAGCGCGTAGCAGAACATGAACGCGCCGAACCCGGCGAAGAACGGCAGTGCCAGCAACAGGCCGCGCCGCATGCTGCGGTGCTGTAGCAGCGACGGCGGTACCAGCGGGCTACGGCCAGCCCGCTCAGCCCTGACCTCGTACCGGATGAACGCGGCCGCGGCTAGCGGTGCTATCACCAGCATCGCGATGGTCCAGGCTGGCCAGCCCACCGACCGGCCTTCGGTCAGCGGGACGAGCAGCGTCAGGACGGTCAGGCCGAGCAGCACCGTTCCCGTGCCGTCGACCGGCGCCGGAGCACCATGCCGGGTGTCCGGCACGTAGCGCCGGGCCAGCACCAGGCCAGCCAGGCCGATCGGCACGTTCACCAGGAAGATCGGCCGCCAGCCGAGGTTGTCGACGTTCGCGGACACCAGCACGCCGCCCAGGACCTGGCCGAGCACGGCCGCCAGGCCACCAGCCGCCCCGTAGCGGCCAAGCGCCCTGGCGCGCCGCTCGCCAGTCGTCGCCGCCTGGATGGTCGCGAGCACCTGCGGCACCATCATGGCTGCCGAAGCGCCCTGCGCCACCCGGCCGATCACGAGGAGGTCGGCATTCGGCGCCAGGCCGCAGGCCAGTGAGGTGACGGTGAAGGCGGCCATGCCAAGCAGGAACAGCCGCTTGCGGCCGATGCTGTCGCCCAGCCGGCCGCCGAGTACGAGCAGCAGCGCATAGGCGGTCGCGTAGCCGGACACGACCAGTTCGAGCAGCGGCTGGCTGGCATGCAGGTCGCGGTCGATGGTCGGCAGCGCGACGTTCACGATGAAGAAATCGATCATGGGCAGGAGCACCCCGACGAGGATCACGGACAGCCCGGCGGCCGTCAGCGTTGGCGGCTCCTGGCGCCGATGACCCTGGTGCTGTCGCACGTGGCGCCCTGACTGGCGGCGGCCATCCTCGTAACGCGGGGTTCCGGCGCTGGTTGGCGCCAGGGTTGTCAAAGACGTGGTGGAAGGCATGCAGCCAGATTGCCCGACAAATCGATCCAGGTACTAGAGTCCAGTTATACTGGTATCAGCAGTACTAGGCAATGGTATAAGTTAGAGGGCATACTAGTAGCCATGCGCGAGCAGACCCTGCTTACCCAGACCCCGCTAGCCGAGACCCCGCCTGGTGAGACCAGGTCTTCTCCCGCCATCGCGGCCATGCGCCGCCGGGAGCTAGCCGACTTCCTTCGCAGCCGCCGCGAGCGGATCGCGCCCGAGGAGGTCGGGCTCCCGCCCGCGTCCCGGCGCCGCACGCCTGGCCTGCGCCGCGAAGAGGTCGCGACGCTGGCGGGAGTGGGCGTCACCTGGTACACCTGGCTCGAACAAGGCCGGGACATCAATGCTTCCCCGCAGGTACTTGACGCGGTCGCGCGGACGCTGCTGATGGACCCGCATGAGCGTGACCACCTGTTCCGGCTCGCCGATACCCCCGAAGGCACAAGCCAGGCCGAATGCGGCTCCCTTCCGCCAACCAGCCAGCTGCTGCTCGACAAGCTCAACCCGTTCCCTGCCTGCATCCGCAACGCCCGCTACGACATCCTCGCCTATAACAAGGCGTACGACCTGCTGATAGGTCCGCTCGGGGACCTGCCCTTCGAGGACAGGAACTCGCTATGGCGGATGTTCACGGTGCCGAGCTGTCGGGCCGCGACGCTCGACTGGGAGGAAGGCACCCGGCGGATGGTGGCCGAGTACCGCGCCGCCATGGCCGAGCACGTCGCCGAGCCCGCCTGGAAGTGCCTGGTGACCAGGCTGACCAAGGCGTCGCCCGAGTTCGCCGAGTTGTGGGAGCGACATGAGGTCGCTGGCCCTGAGAACCTCACCAAGCGGTTCATGCACTGCGAAGTTGGGCTGCTCAAGCTCAACTACACCAACCTGTGGCTGGGCCAGCGCCTCGGCACCAGGATGACGACCTACAGCCCCGCCGACGACCAGACCGCAGAGCGGCTGCGCGAGCTGCAACGCGAGGGACGGCCGTAGCCGAGGGCTTGACGCTGCCGCGGCCTGTCGCCAGATTCCTGCTGGTCAGATCACAGGCACTCGGTTGTGTTCGGCAGCTTGCTGTTGTGCACGGTGATGATCATCGTGTAGTGGATGTTCTGGTACTGCCAGCCGTCCTGCCCGCCGGTGGCGTAGTCGATCCTGACCTGCCCCAGGTAGTAGCGGCCCGGCCTGGCGAACGTCACCGAGAGCACCAGGTACCACCTCGCGTACGCGTGCGGGGGCACCACCACGCCGGACACCGGGTATGGCGTCATCTGCCGGCGGCAGTGCCTGACGAAGTCACCGAGGGCGTAGCCGAGCACGTTGACGCCGGTCTGGCTGTGCAGGTAGGCGGTGACCCGGCGCAGGCGGACGGCGCTGGGCACCGCCACCAGGCTCACGCCGAGCAGCCGGACCGTCTGGCCGCTCTGGTTGTACAGGTCCGGCACGCCCAGGTCAGCCAGGTCGGTGGTCCGGGCCGTCGCAACGTTTGACTGGCCGATGGCGACCGTGAACACCGCCTGCTCACCCGCGGGCGAGCACCCGGCGCCGAGCACGGCGGCCGCGGCCAGCAACCCGGATGCGCCCAGCGCTCTTAGCTTTCTTCGCACTGCGTGCCTCAGTAGGAGTAGAAGATCTTGGGATTGTCCGGGATAGTAGCGTCGCTGCCCCAGAGCCAGTGATAGGAGTCTGTGCTGCCGGTTATGGCGTCGTTTCTGCTTTGTGATCCGAAGTCGATGCACTGCATGGTGATGGTCGCGTGGTCGGTCTCGGCATCTATGCTGAAGTTGCCGATGGTAGCCGCGGTCTGGTATTTGTAGCCGACGCCAGACGAGTCGCAGTGTGCTTCTGAGCCGGCCTCAAACGGATCCCGGTACTTATAGGAGCGCGGGAGATCGTCCTCGTATCCGACCCAGCCGTCGTCGCTTGCCCACAAGGTGTTGTCGTTCGGGTCGCACTGGCCATTGGCGAGCCGATGGCAGTCGACCTGGATGTACGGCTGCGTAGCGCCCGGCGGGTTATAAAGGCCGTCCTCCTGGATCTTCCACCGCCGGTGGCACACTATGTTGCCGCCGATGCCGCTTATCGGCTCCGCCACGGTCTCGATCTCGATCTTCTGGTAGTTCAGCGCGACCGAAACGTGGTGGGCGGTGTACGCCCCGCCGCCGAGGTCGTCTTCTCCGCTTTGCGTGAGCGTGAACGTCACCATGCCGTCGAGGCTGAAGTGCTCACCGTCCGCGCTGAACCCGACGCCGATGCCCGAGGAAGAGTCCTGCTCGTACACGAATACGGCTGACGTATCCCAGTTCGAATGAAACTCGCCGACGATGGTGTAACGCCATTTCGTCCAGACAACGGTGCTGACAGGGACCAGGTTATAGCCCATGGCATAGAGCTGACCGCAGTTATATTGCGCAGGTGCCGAGTCGGTGCTCAGAGCCGTTGCGGAGACGCCGCTCAGGTCGGTGCCGTCGGCGGCGATGTACGGGCTGTATCCGTCGTCGTCGGGGCCGGCGATGTTCTGGTAGCCGTACGAGTCGGCTGGGAAGCTGACGTCCGCGTTCATCTCGTTGCCGATGATGTTGCCGTTCGCGTCGGTCAGGGTGGGGTTGTTCTGGTACCCCCATGTCGCCTCTTCGTTCGCTTCGGTGTCCTGGGAGCTTATATCGGCCTGATCGGGCGTCACGATCATCGCGGGAACACCGCCCGAGGGGCTCGCGACCTGTACCGGACCGGACGGGCTGGCGGACGTGCCGACATAGGCCGACCGGCCGGCATCTGCTCCGAGCGGGTAGGAAACCGTGCCGCTGGCCGTGGTCACGTTCGCCGAGGCGAACGCGGATGCGTCCAGGTTGAGCCAGCCGCCGTTGTTGTTCGCGGCAGCCTGCGCGTCGGCGGGCAGCGCCGAATAGGGCGGGACCGTGAACGTCCAGATCCCCTTCGCATCCGTGGTCGCCGTCCCGATGATGCTCGACGTCCAGGTCGCCGGATCAGACGCGGGCGCGTCGCTCGGCTCGATCGCCACCATCGCGCCCGAAACCGGCTGGCCGTCCGGGGACAGCACCGTGCCCGAGATGACCCCGGCCGGCGCCCACGTCCCGCTCTCGCTGGTCCCGGCGGCGTTGGCGGCGGTGACGGTGAACGCGTCCGCCGCGGCATTAGCCAGGCCGGTAAGCGTTGCCTGGGTGGCGGTCCCGCTGACGGTCACCGATTCGTTGTCCGGTGCCGCGGTCACCGTGTAACCAGTGATCGCGGCGCCGCCGTCACTGCCGGGCGGCGACCAGGTGACCGTCGCCGACGAGCCGGACACCGACGCCGTGACACTGCCGGGCGCCGACGGCGCGATGGGAGTCACGTAGTAGCCGCGGACCGACACGACCACGTTGACGGTGCCCGAGCTGTGGTTGGTGATGGTCTGCTGCCCGGACGAGGAAAGCGGCGCGGCGATGTCGTTGTCCTGGTAGTCCCCGGCCGTGAAGTTCACCCCGGGATTGTCCGGATCGGTGCCGCCTGCCGGGTACACCGACAGGTAGCCGCTCGCGGTCGGGCCGATCGCGGCCACGCTCTCGGCCACCGACAGCACTCCCGTCGCTGGCACGTCATCGGCTCCGGTGACGGTGAACGTGATCGAGCCGCCGGCTGCCACCGGGGTCGCGGGCACCCCGCCCGTCCCGTCCCTGGTGTCCACCATCCGGGCCTCGGTCACGTCCTGATACGTGCCGCCGGCCTCCGCCGCGGCCGGGGACACCAGGTATCCCTGGACGCCGACCATCAGGTCCACCGGGGCGGACCCTTGGTTCACCAGTGTCAGCTGGCCTGACGATGAGAGCGCCCCGAAATACAGGTCCCTGGCTTTCTGATTGGGCTGGTAACTCAGGATCGCCAGGCTGGACGCCGTCCCGCCGGCCGGGTACGCCGACACCCAGCCCGTGGCGGTCGCGTTCGCCGCGCCGATAAATAGCGCCGCGCCGGCCGCGTCCGACGGAACGCCGCCGTTCCCCGTCACCTGGATCGTCAGGCTGCCGCCCGCCGGAACCTGTGCCTGCGGCGCGCCCAGTCCCGAGCGGGTGTCTACTATCTGCGCCTGCGGCAGCGGCACGTACGTTTGCCCGGTAGCCGGGGCGGTGAAATCCTGGAAGTACCCCATCACTGACACGGCCACATTGGTCGTGCCGCCGGACTCGTTGGTCACCGACACCTGCCCAGACGGGCTCACCTGCACGATGTCGGAATCCGACATGTTCTGCCCAGGCTCGAACGACACCGTGCAGATATCGGGATTGGGGTCATCGGCGTCGTAGTCGTTCAGGCAGCCGGAGTCCTGCGGGCCGATCGCATTGATCAGCACGTACACATCCGACACCCCAGTAGCGGGCACCTGCCCCACCCCGGTCACCGTGAACGTGATCGTCCCGCCGGACGCTAGCGGCTGTGCAGGCACCCCGCCGGTTCCGTCCCTGGTATCGGCCACCTTCGCGGGCGCCACAGGGAAAAACTGACCCGCAGCGGGCTGCAGCTCTGCCGAACCGCCACCGGCTGCCAGCGCGCGTACCGGGCTGGCCAGATTAGCGCAGCACAGGCCGACCGCGGTCAGGCTGAACACGGCCGCAAGCGTCGTGGCCCTTAATCTCCATACTCGTCGTTCTGGATTAAATGCGGAACTCGAACTACGAGTCACCGTGAACCCCCCCAAACGAGATGGCGCTGGCGGCATTCCCAATCTGCGAGATCGCCGTTGACTGCAATGCGGCAGACGAGATCGCGCAGGTATGGCACCTCTGTTAGCGTGACTGGCGGACCTTCCGAATTTCTACCGGCGGCCCGCTGAACTAGCAGGACAACGCGCTTGGGCATTTCAGGTCAGCACGAGGAGCGACGCGTGGGCGTGTATGAGCGGCGGGTCTTGCCGCGGATAATCAACGTCCTCTGCGGCTCCAGGGCACATGATCCGCTGCGCCGGCGAGTCTGCGCTGGCCTGGCCGGGGACGTCATCGAGATCGGCTTCGGCTCAGGGTGCAACGTGCCGTTCTACCCCGCGGCCGTCACCATGGTCTCGGCCGTCGAGCCCGCCGATGTCAGCTGGGCGCTGGCCGGGCGGCGGCTCGCGGCGTCCGGCGTCCGGGTGCAGCGGTCAGGGCTGGACGGGCAGTCGCTGCCGTTCGCCGACGACAGCTTCGACGCCGCCTTGTCCACCTGGACGCTGTGCACGATCCCGGACGCGGCCGCCGCCCTTCGCGAGTTGCGCCGCGTGCTCAAGCCCGGCGGGTCGCTGCACTTCATCGAGCACGGGCTGGCACCGGATGAGCGGGTCCGCCGCTGGCAGCGGCGCCTCGACCCGCTGGAGCAACGGCTACTCGGGGGATGCACGCTCACCAGGCCCATCGCCGGCCTGGTGACGGACGCGGGCTTCACGATCAGCGAGCTTGACGTCTTCTACCAGCAGGGCTCCCCGAAGTTTTCCGGCGCCGCCTCACTCGGGGTGGCCATATCTGAGTAACAACGCACCGGCAACCCGCCAGGCCGCGCGCACCAGCCTCGGTCTGGCGACTCAGGCGGCCTCGGTATCGGCCTTGTCCGGCTGGCCTGGCTCGTCAGGGTCAGCTCCGGGATCGGCGGGCGGCGTCGCGCGCCGCTGGATGGTCACGAGGCTGTCCATGAGCGCCTGCCATACGGCGCTGAGGCTGGCGGCGATCGGGAGGTCACCGCGGATGGCGCCCGGAGGGCTGGCCTTGTCGCCGAGCGCGTTGAGGGCGGCGCGGCCGGCCTGGATGATCGCGGGATCGGTTGCCTCGATCGTGACCGTCTCGTCAGAGACACGGATGGTCATCTGGCGTCGGCCCGCTTCCTCGGGCTGCTCGTCGCTCGTGCCTGTGACGTCCACGCCGCGCAGCGCCTCCCTGGCCCGGTCAAGGTCGACGCCGAGCGCCGCGAGCGCACGCGTCGCGGCGCTATCGGGATCGGCGAGGGCGGCGAGGAGCAGGTGGTGCGAGCCGACCGGCTGCGAGCCTGCTAGCCGGGCGGCCTCGCTCAGGGTGATGTCAGCGGCTCGCGTGGCGAGCACGGCCTGCTCGGCCGGCGAGCCGGGCTCAAACGGGCTGGTCGCCGTCCGGCGCCGCAGCCAGCGCCGCCCCAGGGCGGCCTCGGCATTTATGGCGGGCAGCAGGTCGAGCACCGCCGTGCGGATGCCCAGGGAGTCGGCGTGCTGCCTGAGGACCCTGGCGCCTACGCCCTCGCCCTCGCCGATCACGCCGAGCAGGATGTGCTCGGTGCCTATGTAGTTGTGCTGCAGCCGCAGTGCCTCACGCAGCGCGAGCTCGAGCGTCTTCTTCGCCCGCGGGGTGAACGGGATGTGCCCGCTCGGTGCCGCCTTGCCACGGCCTGCGATGACCGCGACTTCTTGCCTGGCGCCGTCAAGCGACATGCCGAAGCGGCTGAGGACGCGGCCGGCCACCCCCTCGGGCTCGCCGAGCAGGCCGAGCAGGATGTGCTCGGTGCCGATGTAGTTGTGGTTCAGCTGCCTGGCTTCCTCTTGCGCCAGGACGACGACGTGCCGGGCGCGCTTCGTGAATCGCTCAAACATGAGACCTAGGGTCCAACTTCACTCGCACCTAGTCAATACCATGCTACTAATAGGGTTAAGGAACAGGGGAGGCTTGACGGTCATGGACTGGGAAGACCGGCTCGACGACTGGGAGCTTCAGCTTGAGCTGAACGCCCAGTTCGAGGGCTCCGACTGGGTGACGCTCGAACGCGCGGCCGCCGACACCGGCGTTTCCCGCGCGGCGCTGCGAAGCTGGTACCGGGACGGCCAGATCCCGTCCCGGCTCGTCGACGGCCCGCACGGGCCGCAGCGGCTGGTGCCGCTCGCGCTGGTCGCCGCGCGGGCCGAAGGCTCACCACGCCTGCGCCGCGCCGCGCAGCGCCGGCTTGCCGACGAGGCCCAGCTCGAGATACTCCGGCACCGGGTCGATCAGCTCGAGCTCCGGCTGGCCGCGCTGGAACGCCAGCATCCGCCAGGATCCGCCATCGACGTAACCGGCTCAGAATGAGGTTCGCCGCGGTCACCATGGCCCTATTCTCCCTGACCCTCGCGGTGGCTGCCCGGCGGTCAGGCGCCGGTGGCGGAGCTGGTGGCGGAGGCCGTCTCCAAGGCCATCCCCGCTGCTAGCGGCGCGGGGCCAGCGCGACGCCGATCGCGAGCCGCCGGTTCTTGATGGCTATCATGTCCGACTATGGATGCCCACGATGACGACCGTGACGCAGATCTAAAGCGACTTAGAAGCGTCTACCAGGATCGGCGCGCGCTGGTAACGGGCGCATCAGGCTTCATAGGAAGTCACGTCGTCGAGGAGCTGGTGCATCTTGGCGCGAAAGTTGATGTATTCATTCGCGCCGGATCACGCTCGATCATGGCACTGAGCCCCGAAATACTTTCCTCGATCACGGTGCACTGGGGCAATCTCGCTGACCAGTATTCAGTGCGGCGAGCTGTTCAGGCGCTGAAGAACAGCGACCTGAAGCCCGTGATCTTCCACCTCGGCGGTCAGTCGCACGTCGCCGAGTCGTGGGATCGCCCGGTCGAGACCTTCGAAGTCAACACCATGTCGACGCTGTATCTCCTGCGCGCGATCCTGGATGAGGGTATTGAATTGATGAGCTTTGACCTCGCCGGGACGTCTGAGGAATTTGGTAATGTTGACGAGACCATGAGATCGGCATATCAATTTAGCGATGCGGGCGGGGTAATTTGGTCAGAGGCATCACCGTTGAATCCGCAGAGCCCTTACGCGACATCGAAGGTGGCAGCTGATTTCCTCTGCCGAAACTACTCAACGGGCTACGGGATTCCGGCGCTTACGACCCGGATGTTCAATAATTTTGGGCCTCGTCAGAGCCCGCGTTTCGTAACCGGAACGATAATTACCCAGGCCCTGTACGGTGACATCATACGCATCGGCAACACGTCCGCGACGCGCGACTTTACCTATGTAACTGACGGCGCCAGGGGCCATCTGTACGCGGCGGCGTTCGGCCAGCCGGGTCGCAGTTACGCGCTTGGCTATGGCGAAGAGATCAGCGTGCTTGACTGGGCCAGGCTGATCATAGAAATCGGACAGCAGATGGGAGCCTGGCGGGAGAAGGAGCTTCGCGTCGATCCGGCTCGCGAGAGGCCAGGCGAAAGCGAAGTCCACCGCCTGGGCGTAGATTACCGGACGTTTTCCAAGGAAACTGGCTGGAAGCCTATGATTTCTCGAGAAGAGGGCATACGGCGAACTATAGAGTACTTTCAGGCCAATGAAGTAGCGTGGCGCTCTATCACGCACGGACGTTGAGGGCGCTCCTGGCGCAGCGGGCCGCGGGTCTGCCGGTGCTCGCATGATCGGCCGCCGTGTGCCTGGGTAGGTCACAGTGAGTGGCCCCAGGGATGGAGGCTGGGCGCCACTTGGCGATCTGAGGGGGCAGATGGCCATGGGGGTAGAGGTTGTTCAGCGACTTGCCAGGCGGGGCCCGGGGGCCGCGACAGTCACGCTGTCAGTCAACCGCGAGGCGCGCGAGGTCCGGCTCGAGCCTCGCGTCAGCCTGCTTGACGCGTTGCGTGAGCATCTCGTGCTGACAGGGGCGAAGAAGGGCTGCGACCAGGGAACGTGCGGCGCCTGCACCGTCTGGGTCGATGGCAGGCGGGTCCTGGCGTGCCTGACGCTGGCGATCGCCTGCGAGGGCCGCGAGGTCACCTCGATCGAGGGACTCGCTCCAGACGGGGAGTTGCATCCGATGCAGGCCGCGTTCGTCGCCAGCGACGCGCTCCAGTGCGGCTACTGCACGCCAGGGCAGGTCATGTCGGCGGTCGCGCTGATCGAGGAGGGCCACGTCGCCGACGATGCCGAGATCGCCGAGTGGATGAGCGGCAATATCTGCCGGTGCGCGGCGTATCCGAACATCCGCCAGGCGATCCGCGAGGTGCGCGACACACGCGACGCGCGCGACGCACGCGACGCGGCGGGCAGAGCCCGCCACGGGAAGGCGCGCAGCGCCCGCCCGGGGAACGCGGCGGGCGGATCCTGACGATGCGACCACTCAGCTACGCGCGGGCGACGGACATCGACACCGCGATCGCGACGGTCGCGGCCGAGCGTGACAGCTCGTTCCTGGCCGGGGGCACCACCGAGGTCGACCTCGTGCGCCAGAACGTGCTGCGGCCCAGGCTGCTCGTCGACATCAGTGACCTGCCGCTGAATCGCGTCGAGGTCACGAGGGACGGCGGGCTCAGGATCGGGGCGCTGGCCCGGATGAGCGATGTCGCCGGCCACCCTGCCGTCGCCGGGCGCTTCCCCGTGATCGCGCAGGCCCTGCTGCTAGGGGCATCCCCGCAGCTTCGGAACATGGCCACGATGGGCGGCAACCTGTGCCAGCGGGTCAGGTGCGGCTACTTCCGCGACGCGACGTCCCCCTGCAACAAGCGCGACCC
>JASIBM010000008.1 GCA_030045175.1 Streptosporangiaceae bacterium
CACCCGCTGACCAGGCCGTGGCGGACGCGCCGGCCAGGGCGAGTGCGCCGGCCAGGGCAAGCGGGCCGGGCGCGCGGCGGGACGGCCCGGAGGCGACAACGGCCACCGCGATCGTGACCGTTCCTTCCGACGCCGATGGCCAGGCCCTAGCCCTAGCCTCGCCGGGCGCGGCCGACTTGGGCCTGGGCGTTACCGAGGATTTCCGCTCCGGCGCTGGCCTTGCGGGCAATGGCCGCTCCGGCGCTTCCTCGGCGGCGGCAGCGAGCGACGTGGTACCCGACCTGATGGCGATCCCGGTCTTCGCCGACCTCAAGATGCCCGAGGGGACTGGTCCCGACGGCTCGCCTTCGCCCGGTTCAGCCATGCAAGCCGGGTCCGGGGCGACAGCTGACCAGCCCGGCATCGGCGAGCCACCGGCCGCGAGGACAAAGCCTCGCCGTGTCGCAGGGAAGCGCCGCGCCGTGGCGCTGATCGCGCCGCTAGTCGTCATCGCGATCGTCCTCGGCGTCACGTCCCTGCTGCTGAACGGATTCCCAGCCAAGATCGCGCAGGGACTCGACAGCGCGACTCGCGACGGCGGCCGGCATGGCTCGGCTCCGGCTGGCCACGGCTCGCAGCCCGGCCACTCTACGGGCGCGCGGCACGGCGGGACGACAGGCCAGCGAACACCCGGCAATCACGGGACCACAGCCCGCCCGTCGCCTTCGGGCAAGCCATCGTCGTCGGGCAAGCCCACGCCCAAGCCGACGCCGTCAGGGAGCTCTAGCCACAGCCCGAGCCCGTCGCCGACCCCGAGCCCGACCCCCACCCCAGTGCTACCGCTCGGCTACGCCTGGTATTCGGTATCCGCGTCGAGCGTCGGCACGACGGCGGGCTTCCGCGTCGGCGCGCCTGACCTGTGGGAGCTGATCCCCGATCTCACCAGCACAATCCAGCCGGTGGTCGGCGCGATGCACCTGACCGTGGACATGGCACCGCTCGCGGTGAATGGCCCGTTCAGGGATGCCCACTACTTGCAATCGGTCGCGATCGCCGACCACACCTACCGTGCTTATCACCTGGTCTCGATCCTGGCGGTGACGTTCGACGGCCGGCCAGCCGCGACCTGGACGTTCTGGTGGAAGCCAAGCGTGCTGGCCAAGGTGATCGATGTCACGAAGCTCATCTACACCGCGAGCACGTCGGCCGGACCGCAGCCCTACATCTTGTCGATGTCCGCGCCCGCGCCCAAAGCCAACCTGGCCAGCCACATCTTCCAGGTCGCGATGCGGACCTTCGAGCCGCTGCCATAAAGCAGGCCGGGCCGCGCTGCTGGCGGGCCCGGCCTGGCGTACTACCCGGATTCAGTACCAGTCGTGCACTTGCCAGAACGCCCAGGCGTTGCACGGGGATCCGTATGTGCTCTTCATGTACCCGATGCCCCAGCGAATCTGCGTGGTCGGGTTCGTCTGCCAGTCAGGGCCGGCGGACGCCATCTTCGACCCTGGCAGCGCCTGGGGTATGCCGTAGGCGCCGCTTGCGTTGGCGGCGTAGGGATTCCAGTTGCTCTCTCGCGTGAATATGTCGTTCACGCAGGGGTACTGGGTCTTGGCGTTGAATCCGAACGACGGCAGCATCTTGTAGGCGATGGCCTGCAAGGTCCCTGGGCTGGGCGGCGGGCCATAGATGATGCCTCCGCCTCCGCCACCGCCTGCCGACGGCGCGGACGCCACCCTTGACCCGAAGGCCCTGAACGACTTGGTCGCCACCGCCATCAAGATGATGTGCTGGCGCTGCTCGACCAGCGCGGCGGCGGGGCGACTGGTCTGGATGTGGCTGAGAGCGGCGGCTAGCGAATTCGGCGGGCTCGAGAATTGGTTGAGCGCGTACTCCGCGCCGCCCATGACGGCGACGGCTGCTATGACGGTCGTGAGCAGGAAAGCCCGAATGCTCCGGCGTGGCCGGCGTCTTCCCGCCAGCCGTCGATGGTGAGGCAATGCCGTCCTTCCGTCGGCCAAGCGCGCCTGGCAAGCCGCCGGGTGCGCGAGACCGCTGCGGCCATCGGCAGCGAGTCTGGTGACGAAGTGACTACTCAGTGGCGCTCTCATTAAGGGCAGACCCACCGAAACGAGAAGCAACTCCGTCGCCGCACCACGTTGCCAGAAGTGACGGGGCCGACCAAGCGTTTCCGAAGAAAAAGTTGTGCCGTGCCGCCCTGAATTTGTGTCGGTCAGGTCACGGTTTGGCGAACAGTAGTGTAACGATCACTGGACGTGATCGTGGCTTGGCTGTGATCACAGGTCGCCTGCGGCGGGCCGCCCGGCGCGCCGGCACTATCCTGGAACTACAGGATTCAGGCTAGCGTTCAGGTCTGAGCAGACCCGGGCGAACGGATGTGACCATGACCAACAAGCCAGCGACGCCCGGTAGCGGTGGCCGGCCGGCGTCGCGCAAAGCGTGGAGCCTGGATAACGGGCAACCGGAGATCCTGGTCGCGAACGCGACCAGGGCGTTCTTCGTGATGCTCGGCTTCCTCGTGGTGATCTGGGCCATCCAGATCGCGAACGCAGCGGATGGCTACGGCCTCAACGCCAGCTACGAGCTCGTGGCAAGAAGCGTCGGCAGCCTGCCCCACATCCTGACCGCCCCGTTCCTGCACCGAAGCTGGACGCACATCGAGGGCAACTCGGGACCGCTGTTCATCTTCGGCTTCCTTGCTGCCTACCGAGGCATCGGCAAGTTCCTGATCCTCACCCTGATCGTGATCCTGACCAGCGGGTTCACATTCTGGCTCATCGCGCCCTCCAACGAGGCCGTGGTAGGAGCCAGCGGAGTCGTGTTCGGCTACTTCGGCTACATCATCGTCCGCGGGCTGTTCGACAGGCACCTGATCGACGTCCTGGTCGGCGCGGTGATGGCGCTGTGCTTCGCCTATCAGTTCGCCGTGCTGCTGCCGCAGGGCGGTCAGATCAGCTGGCAAGATCACGTGGGCGGCGCGATAGGCGGCGTGCTCGGTGGCTGGCTGCTGCGCGAGCGACGAGCCGCGAAGCAGCCGAAGCCGGTGACCTCGCCGGCCGCCACCGCCTCCGGGGCGGTGCCCGCATCCCCCGGCACCGCGATGCTGCCAGCCAGCCAAAGCGGGAAACAAAGCGGGAAGCGCGGCAAGCGACCCGCCATCGACCCGGCCAACCCGCGCGCCGACCTCTACAAGGAACTCGACGACCTGGGCCTGTGACGCGACACCCGCGTCACAAGCAGTTCGCGCCCTCAACCCCGCCCCCGCCTGGCCTGCCACCCACCCGCACCCAGCCTGCCGCCCACCGGGCCGAC
>JASIBM010000552.1 GCA_030045175.1 Streptosporangiaceae bacterium
CAGCCCCCGGGAGATCGGCCCGGACGGGATTGACCAGCTCAGGGCGGGTCAGAGCGCGGGCGTGCTCGCCGCCTACCGCGCCGAGATCCTGCCTGCCCTGACCGGGGTCGCCCTGGCCTACGCCGAGGCAGCCCTGAACAGGATCGAGGCGGCCGCTGCAGCCGGCCCGCCACCGATCCGAACCGAGGTCGTCGCCCTGCTGATGGACCGGGGCCTCTGCCTGCACGCTGATGTGCATGCCGATGGCCGGCCGTTCACCGACGCCGAGAGCTACCTGCTCAGGACCGCGACGGAGAAGGAACACAACGAGGCCGACAACCTCAAGGACGCCGATCTGGCGATCGAGGTCGCCCGCCAGCAGCGGTATGCGCGGCTGCACCAGATCCTGGAGTCCACGCCGTTCGCGGCCCGGCTTGACTTCGCCGCTGACCTGGACAGTCAGCTCTCACCTGAGCCTGACCCTAATAACGCTCCGCTGGCTGAAGTGATCCGGTTCCGCGATGACCAGGACGCGGCCTTCACCGCGGCGTTCCGCCGCCACCTCCTGCCTCACCTCGGCCCCGAACTCCACGCACAAGCCACCGCGCTGATCAAGGAGCTTGACCCACTTAGCGACCTGTGACGTCGAGTAGTTCCGCGAGATCGCTATCGACTGCGGCGGCGACGATCATTGTCGCGCACAGCCCGTTCTCGGGGATACCGCCGTGGCCGGGCGCGGCGCTACGCGGCCTGGCCGTCGCTGTTCGCTTTTGCTCGCTTGTGGCTCGACACGCCTGGACACGGCATTCCCCCAGGGCACGACCCTGCCGCCATGCCCTGACCACCTCCGCTAACTGCGATGTCTCACAGGCCGGCCGGCAGCGCGTGCAAGTCCGTCACGACCGTCTGGCGGCAGAACTCCTCGATCCGCTCGTCGAGTTCCCGCGCCTGCGCTGACCCCCGGTAGATCGGCGCGGCGAGTTCGCTGCGCACCCGGCCAAGCTGAGTCGTGACAGCCGCGATCCGCTGGCCGCGCGGGAGCGACAGCACCGGCTTCAGGACCGCTGCCGCTCCGTCGAGCCCTCCGGCACGAAGCCGGACGGTAGCCCGGCCGACGTCCGTCATCGCCCTGACGCCGAAGCCGTGCTGCTCACCTGATTCAGGGCCAAGGGCATACAGCCGGGCGGCCTCGTCTAGCTCGCGGGCAGCTTCGTCGAGCGCGTCATCAAGCTCCGCCAGGGCAAACCCGGCGAAATAGCTCTGAGATGCGAGTGACAACGCGAACTCGCCGCCCATCTTGGTGACCTCGTCGTCGTGATCACGCTCACGCGCGTCAGCAGCTTCGGCAATGGCGCGCTGCGCGCTTTCCCGGTCGCCCAGGCACGAAGCGGACCGAGCGTAATGGAGGTGCAGTTCCGCAGCCGTCGGCCCGTCGTTCAGGTAATGCAGGCCATCGGCGGCGAGATCCATCGCGCGCAGCGGCTGGTTGTCCCAGAAGCAAATACTGGCTAGTTGCAGGCGCAAGCGCGCCATCAGCGGCTTGTGGTCGATCACAGTCGCGTACGCCCACCCCGCGCGGATCAGGTCCTCGGCAGCCTGCCTGTATCCCAAGTCCAGCGCGACTGCGGACGTCAGATCGGTCAGGCACCCCAGCAGCAGGTAGAGCTCGGCTTCATCGCGCGGCCACAGCCGACGATCCAGGGCGGCGTGCATGCGCTCCCTGAGCCGGCGCATCTCCAAAAGGAGCGACAGCAGCTCACCGGACATGAACTCGCGAGACAACCGGATCACGTCGGTGCGCAATTGCTCCAGCGTGACGTCACCGATCTCGCGGTGCTCGACCCGTTCGGCGTGCTCGCTGCTGTCGTGCGCCGCCATCAGCACCTCTCGCGTGATCCACGAACCGCACTGCCCCGGCTCCTGGATCCCACCGTAAGCGACGGCCGCCGGCGGCGCGATAGCAAACCGGCCGGGCGGGACTGCCGGGACGGGAAGCAACTCCCCTGACCTGACCGGTTCCGCAGGCGGATCGGCCCGCTCGTAGTCTGGGGTCGGCCCACCGATGCCGTACTTCTCGGCCGGCAAGCCGAACGCGCGGCAATAATGCAGCCGGTAGCGCTCGGACACGCCAGCGCCGCGTTCCCACCGCCGGATCATGGAGACCAGCGCGTCGTGCTCGGGCAACGGGTCGCCGACCACCTTGGCGACCTCTCGGAGCTGGCGCGCCATCTCTGGCACCGCCCAGCCGCAGGCTCGCCGCTGCCGCCTTAACCACCCGCCAGGAGTGAAGGCGACCTCCGCCCCAGCTAGCGCGACATCCGCGGCCTGCGCCTGCACGTCGTCCGGGGCCAGGCTGGTCATAGGTACTCCGTCAGGTAGTCGGTGAGCACATTCTTGGCAACGACGACGAACGCCGCGGGCCGCGATCTCGGCGACCGTGCAGATCAGATCCGACCCCGGCTCGGAGTCTGGACCCGGCACTTTCGAGCTGACGTTACCCAGCATTTGGGTATGGGTCAATACCCAGCAACCGCTGGTGCCCCGCTTAAAGCGCGCTCGCCGGGCTGTCGCATCGAGGTGATCAGGCTCCGGATGAGCTGTTGCGCTTCGTCGCCGAACATCGCTGACTCGCGCAGCAGGGTGAATGCCTGGCGGTACCGCTCGACGTCGCCGGGGCCGGTGACCGACAGCCCGGTCGTGAGCGTCTCGACCCGGACGACCGGGCTGCCGCCCGCGCGGTCATCCAGGATCGCGAACCCGTGGATGTGCCAGGCTGTCACCTCAGCGGCCTGGGGGATGACCCCGATGCTGACGTTGGCCAGCGTGGCCAGGCTGGCGATCCGGTCGAGCTGGGCCAGCATCATCGGCGGCGGCCCGATCCGCCAGCGCAGCGCGGCCTCGGCGATCACGAACTCCAGGCGCTTGGCCTCGTCGTACAAGATCTCCTGGCGCTCCATCCGGGACGCGACCGCGGCGCCGATGTCGGACCTGCCGCCAGGGTAACCGGACAGCACGACCCGGCGTGCGTACTCAGCGGTCTGCAACAGCCCAGGGACGATCACCGGCTGGAAGTTCAGCAGCGTCGCAGCCGTGGCCTCCAGATCCGCGACATCTTGCTGCAGGGCGGGCAGGCCTCGCCGCTCCGCCCGGCGCCAGCTGATCGCCTCGACGGCGGCCGCCTCGGCCAGGGCGCGGATCTCAGCCAGCTGGCCCGCAGGCGCGCCGGTCGCCTTGCCCCAGCCCTCGATGTCGGACAGCGAGGGCATCGCCTGGCCAAGCTCGATCCGCGACACAGTCGACTGGCTCAGCGCGGTGCGGTCGGCGAGCTGCTGCCCGGTGAGCCCGGCGTCAAGGCGCAGCCCCCGCAGCGCCAGGCCCAGGCGCCGCAGCGGCGATGACGTGACGTCCCGGCTCATCCCGCTGCCGGCCGGGCCATGAACTCGGCCAGCGACAGCGAGTGCGCGACCGCCAGGTCGCGCTGCTCGCGGGCCCGCGCGATGTCGCCGTCAGTGTCGCTGTAGTCCCGGCTGATGATCTGGCCGCCTGGGGTGTACCGGAACCAGACGACGGCGGGCCGGCCGGCGTCGGCGTCGAACAGCCAGA
>JASIBM010000553.1 GCA_030045175.1 Streptosporangiaceae bacterium
AGCAGGAAGCTGATCACGTACACCACGATGCCGACGACCATCATGACCAGCGCGATGGGCAGCGCGTTCTGGTTGTTCCTGCCGCGGCCGCGGCCACCACCGCCGAACAGCTCGGAGTAGAAGGCGAACCTGACCAGCAGCGCGGCGATGATGCCGAGGAACGACGCGATCGTCATCACCGCCACGTCCTTGTGGGCAACGTGCGACATCTCGTGCGCCAGCACGCCCTCGAGCTCGTTCGGCTCGAGCCTGTCGAGCAGGCCGGTGGTCACGCAGACCACGGCCACCTTGCTGCTGCGCCCGGTGGCGAACGCGTTAGGCATCCTCGTCGGCGCGATCGCGACACGGGGCTTGGGCATGTTGGCGAGCGCGCAGATCCGGTCGATGATGCCGTGCAGCTCGGCGGCCCGCCGGCCGTCCTGGGGCGTGACGAGCCGGGCGCCAGCGGTGCGCAGCGCGATCTTGTCAGACCAGTAGTACGAGCCGAACGAGACGGCGAGCCCGATGACGATGGCGAGGAACACGATGCCGCCGCTGCCGATGCTGGTGCGCAGCAGCAGCAGCACGATCACGAGGATGAACGCCGTGAAGACCAGGCCGAGCAGGAACATGGTCACGCCCATCCGCGCGATCAGGCCCCTGTCGGTCGCGTACCGAGTCCGTGCCATCGGCGCCGCCCTCCGTTTCGATCCGGCACCACGCAAGTCGATCAACTTCATTACATCTCAACGGCGGCAGTGCTCCGCACGGCAGGGCAGGGCCAGCCCCGGTGCCCCGAGGCGGGTCCTGCCCGATCCTGCGCTCGCGATCAGCCCGCTATGAGGCCACCGTCCGCGAGCAGCTCGTGCACCTCGGCGATGGTCGCTCCCTCGCGCGGCAAGATGAGGTCAGATGGCTCGATCGTGTCGGGCGGCAGCGCGGTCCCCAGCGCCCTGGCGCGGCCAAGCAGGGCGCTCAGGGCCGCCTCGAAGGCGGCCTCGTCGTGCCGCTCGACCGCTTTCTCCAAGTCCGCGTCGAGGTGATTCAGCTCGTCCACCGCATTGTCATCAACCCGAAGCTGGCCCTCGCCCATGATCCGGATGATCACTGCGCCTCCTCGGGTCTCGGCTGGTCGGCGGGGCGGGCGTCGGCCGGTCCCGTCGAGGCAGCGAGTTCCTTGGGCGCGCTCCCGCCAGCAAGCTCGGCCTTCATGCGCGCGAGCTCGGAGTCAACGCTGTAGCTGGCGCCCATCCGGTCGAGCTCGGCCTGGATGTCATCGGGTGGCGGGCCACCAAGTGAGTCGCTCAGCGCACCCGACGCCATCAGCTCGTCGATCGCGCCCGCGCGCGCCCGCATCTGCTCGGTCTTGTCCTCCGCGCGCTGGATCGCGAGGCCGACGTCGCTCATCTCCTCCGAGATGCCGGTGAAGACCTCGTTGATCTTGGTCGTGGCCTCGGCCGCGGTGTAGGTCGCCTTGATGGTCTCCTTCCTGACCCGGAAGGCGTCCACCTTGGCCTGCAGCCGCTGCGACGCGGCGGTCAGCTTCTCTTCCTCGCCTTGCAGCGATTCATACTGACCGCGCAGGTCATTGACCTGTGACTGGACCCCGGCCTTGCGGGACAGCGCCTCGCGGGCCAGATCCTCGCGCCCGGCAGCCAAGGCGTCGCGTGCCTGGCGGTCCAGCCTGTCGCTCGACTGCTGGAGCTGGTTCATCTGCAGCTCAACCCGCTTGCGCGAGGTAGCGACGTCGGCCACGCCACGGCGTACCTTCTGCAGCAGCTCAAGCTGCCTCTCATAGGAGTAGTCCAGGGTCTCCCTCGGATCCTCAAGCTTGTCAAGCGCCTTATTGGCCTTGGCCCTGAAGATCGTCGAAACCCGCTTCATAACACCCATAAGCGCGGCCATCCCCTCATCCAGTTCAACCGCTGCGACGTCGGCCAGGCGGTACCGCGGACCGCCGCCCGGCGCCGGCAACGGGAAGTTTATCCGGCAGATGTTGGCTTCCCAGCCTAAGCTTACGTTTTCAACCCCGGCGGGTGAGACCCTCTCCGGCGTTGCGCGCCAGCATCTGCGCCAAGTGCAGGGTAGGCGCAGATTTCCCCGCTCGCCTGCGGTGCGGTCCTGATGGTTCGTCTGTCCCGTCCCGGTAGGCTGTCACCGTGTTTCGACGACGCAGCAGCGACGCTCCGGCCATCGCCGACCTCGACCTGGCACCCCCGCCGGCGCAGCCGGCCAGGCAGGCAAGCAAGGGCAGGCCGACGCCCAAGCGCAGCGAGGTCGAGCGGCAGCGGCGGCAGCCCTACTCGGCGCAGCCGACCGACCGCAAGACCGCCGGGGCCAAGCGACGAACGGACTTCCAGCGGGAAAGGCAGGCCAGGCTGCGCGGTGAGGAGTGGGCACTGCGGCCCGCCGACCGTGGCCCTGTGCGGGCGCTGGCCAGGGACTACGTCGACTCGCGCCGGGTGATATTCAGCGAGTACGTGCTCTTCATCGCGTTCGCCGCGATACTGCTGATCCTCCTCCTAGGCGCGGCCAAGAACTCGCTGCTCGTGCTGTACATCGAGATCGGCTTCGTCGCGCTGATCGGCGCTGAGAGCCTGTATCACGCCGGCCGCGTGACCAAGCTCGCCAGGGAGCGCCTGCCCGGAGAGAGCACCCGCGGCCTTGCGTGGTATATAGCCAAGCGTGCCATGCGGTTGCGGATGTCCCGCGAGCCGCAAGCCAGAGTGCAGCGAGGAGCGACGATCTGATGAAGTTCCGTCATCTCGGCCACAGCGGGCTGAAGGTCAGCGAGATCGCTTACGGCAACTGGATAACGCACGGATCGCAGGTGGCCGAGGACGCCGCGCTCGCCTGCGTGGCCGCGGCGCTCGACGAGGGCATCACCACCTTCGATACCGCGGACGTGTACGCCAGGACCGCCGCCGAAGACGTGCTTGGCCGGGCACTGCGCGGCGTGCGGCGCGAATCGGTCGAGATCTTCACGAAGGTGTTCTGGCCGACCGGCCCCGGCCAGAACGACCGGGGCCTTTCCCGCAAGCACATCATGGAGTCTGCGCACGCCTCGCTGCGCCGCCTGCAGACCGACTACCTGGACATGTACCAGGCGCACAGGTACGACCACAACACCCCGCTCGAAGAGACCATGCGCGCGTTCGACGACCTGGTGCGCCACGGCAAGGTGCTCTACGTCGGCGTTTCTGAGTGGCGGTCCGAGGAGATCGCGGCGGCGCTGCGGATCGCTGATGATCTCGGGCTGGACCGCGTTATCTCCAGCCAGCCGCAGTACAACATGATCTGGCGGGTGATCGAGGCGGAGGTCATCCCGCTGTGCGAGCGTGA
>JASIBM010000554.1 GCA_030045175.1 Streptosporangiaceae bacterium
CGTGGCCGCGGCCGAGTCCGCCGTGGTGCCGAGCAGCACCGCGGCTCCCGCGCTCGCGCCGGCCCCGAGCAGCGCGCGGAGCTGGCCCGGCGTGAGGAACTCACAGCCGTTGACCCAGACCAGGCAGTCGGTCGGCTGGCCGAGCTCAGCGAGCTCGGCCAGGATCGCGGTCATGTCGGTGAGCGCCAGGCGCGCGATCATGGCGGCGGGCCAGCCGTCTCGCGCGGCGTCGAGGCGGAACAGGACGACCTCCCGGTCGGCCAGCGCACGGCGCAGGCTGATGCGCGAGTCGCCGCTCGCCCCGCGCAGCCAGCGGCCGAGCGCCCCGCCGCGCAGCGCTTCGAGCTGCGCCGTGACCGGTGCCAGCGCGGCGGGCTCGGCGTCGAGGCGGCGGGCCAGGTCGGTTACCGAGGCGAGCTCGCCAGGCAACCCGCGTGCCCTGGCGCCAAGCGCCCCGGGCCTGAGCAAGTCGATCAGCTCGTCGAGCACCGAGGGCGCCGCCCTGCCTGGTGCCGGCTCGGCGCTGGTCGCCATGACGGCCAATGCCGCGTGGACGGCCTCTGCGCAGAGCCGCCGGCGCTCCTCGCCCACGCCCGCCCAGTCGATCATCGCGAGCACGTATCGCCCGGCCGACCTGCCGAGCGGGTCGTAACAACCGCGCGGCCCGCCGAAGCGGCGCAGCGGCGCGCCCGCGTCCGCGCAGGCCGCCTCGATCACGCCGGCCATGCTGGCGCGCCAGGCATCGGGGGGGCCGGAGGCCAGGTCGATCGCGAGCACGGCCTTGCGGTGCGCGATCGCCGCGAGCGTCAGGGCGAGACCGGTCGTGGTGCCGGACGCCGCGTCCTGGCCGGTGCAGAGCACGCCGCCCGCTGCCTCCCGCCACGAGACGGCCGCCCGCCGGCCAGTGCTCAGGGCTATCCCGACGCATCCACCGTCGGCGGTGGCCAGCTCACCACGCCCGGTCGACCAGGCCAGGTACGCTCGCCCGACCATGGCCAGCGCACCAGGGCGTTGCTTGATGCGCCCGGCACGGCGACTGGCCAGCCCGATCAGGGCGGCCTGAGCGACGGCGGCGGGTGCCGCCAGGGGAAGCTGCGCAGGCAACCAGCGGTGCCAGCTGGCCAGCGCGCCACGCAGCCTGGCGAGCCCAACGGCGTGAGCACGCGACCTCGCCAGGTACGCGATGAGGTGACCACCGCTGGCCAGGTAACCAGCGAGCGATGGTCGCACGCCATCGGCGAGCAGCCAGGCGAGGCTGACACCCGCCGGCAACGCCAGCCACCTCAGGCGCCACCTGCTCACCCGGTCGATGATCAGGAGGCAGCCCGTTATCGCGATCGTGAGCTGGGCAAGCAAAAGCTGCACGAGGACGAGGAAGACCGCGGCGCCCGCCGCTAAATCCTTGCGTGACACGAGCGCTCCGAGCGAGGCATCAGGTCACTGGCAAGGTCACGAGAGCGCCGTGAGGCGCGCTCAGATCCACAGGCTAAATAGCGTGGCATAGTGGCTCAAGATAGCCCATCCAATTCCAGGCCGTGGCCCGTCCCGCTATCAGGTCGGCAGGATGGTCAGCCAGGGCTGGCCCGCGGACGCTACCTCGTCAGCGGCACCGCCGGCCGCGCCGGTGCCGGTAGCGCCGGCGTCGGCCGCCGGGCTCTCTGCCGCGCCGGCCGGGTCGTCGCCGAGCGCATCGGCCACTGCGATGGCCCTGACCGGCCCGCCCTCGATCGGCGACTCGACGACGATACGGAACAGGTCGGACCGCAGCGCGGCAACCGTCAGCGCGACCGGGCGCCCAGAGGCCGGATCGTCGTAGCGGATGGTGACCATCGCGGCGGGCTGCCCCGCGCTGAGCCGAAGTCCCCTGGCGACCGAAGACGGCGGCGGCTGCATCTCCAGGCCCAGCGCCGCGGGCACGCCCAACGGCACCGGCCGGCCAGCCTGGTCCTGGCTCGTCAGCGCGCCGCCGAGCGGATCGCCGCCGGAGACCACGCCGACCTGGTCGGTGGCGTCGCTGACCTGGGCGGCCACGTCTTTGGTGAGATAGGTGGTGGAGATCGCGGCAGGCTCGCCGTTCAGGGACCAGTGACATTTGACCGAGCAGACCAGCGTCGATGCGGGCACCCCAAGCGCCCAGCCGATGTCCTCTGGCACCCGGCGCCAGGAAACCTTGCGGCTGCGGCAGCTGACCTCGCTGCCCATCGGGTCGACATGGGCACCTAGCCGCGGTATCCCTGGCACGTCGATGAGGTACTCGGCGGGACTGGCCCGGTACAGCTGCCCGTCCGGGAGCTGGCGGATCAGGTGCCTGGCTGTCAGTTCCCTGACCGCTTGCTCTACCTGAGCGGGCCGCACGTTGTAGCGGCGGGCGAGGGTGCTCGGCCGTGGCAGCCGCCAGCCGGGCTCGTGGTGCACGAGGACGGCCGCAAGCCGATCAGCCAGTATTCCCGCGACGTCGGGCACGTCGTCGCCGGAGTTTGCCACGAGATAGCCCTCCGCCTGGGTCCGCCATCCTGTCTGCCAATGCGTGCAGGGCGCTTGCGCCTATCTCTGGTCTATGTAGTTGAGGTTGCTGGAAGCTGAACTACAGGTAATGCGTCAAGCAACGTAAGCATGCGAACAGGCGACATTTCCAGAGATACCACTTGCCGCTGTCCGGCTTAGTCAGTCGGCCGGGATCGTGACCATCTGGCCGGCGGCGGTCGTGAGCACGAAATCGGTAATGCTGCGCTGCGGCACATCGACCGCGGCGGGGTACCAGAGCTGGTCGCCGCCGGGCCCGACCGTCCACGCGCCCGCGATGTCCGCGTGACCCTTCTTTGTCACCACCCAGAACTTGCACTTGCTCCATAGTGCGAGCCCGCTGACCCGCACGGACATCTGGGTGCCAGGGCCCCAGTGCGACTTGCTGTACTTGACCACCACCTTGACGCCGCCAGCCTTGGCCACGTCCTGGTCCTGTGGCGCGGGGTGGGCCGCCTGCGACGAGAGCGTCGACGTGACGGCCGCGGTGCCGCCGACGACCGCGAGTGTCACGGCCGCGACGGTGAGCGCCGCCCGCAGCCGGCGAGACCTGCGCCGGGAGGCGACCTGCCGGAGCAGCGACGGCAGCAGGCCGGGCGACAGCTCGGCCGGGTCGTCGTCGCCCGGCGCGTCGGCGCCAAGCAGGCGCTCAGCGTCGGCTGGCGACACGCGGTGCAGCAGTGCGGGGAGCACGGCGAGGCCGGCCAGTTCCTCCCGGCAGTCATAGCAACTGTCCAGGTGCGCGTCGACCATGGCACGCTCCGCGGGGTCGATCGCGCCGACGACGTAGACCCCCAGCAATTCGCGCAGGCTGCGGCAGGCCGGGTCACTCATGGTGCAAGCCCCCGTTCCTCTAGTGCCAGCTTCAGTGCCCGGAGCGCATAGAAGGTTCGCGACTTCACGGTACCTGCGGGAATGCCAAGCACCTTCGCGGTCTCGGCCACCGACCGGCCGTGATAGTACGTCTCGAGCAGCACCGCACGGTGATCGGGGCGCAACTCCCGCAGCGCGTCGGCAACCGCCCAGGACTCGAGCGCGCGGTCGGCGGTGTCAGGGACGGCGCTCATCTGCAGCGCCGCCTCGCCCACCTCGTGCGGCCTGGCCTGCCGCGCCCGGTGCGCGTCCACGGCCAGGTTCTTCGCGACGGCGAATAGCCACGGCCTGGCCGGACGGCTGACGATCGCGCCCGGATGCAGCCACGCCCGCAGCAGCGTCTCCTGCACGATGTCCTCGGCACGCTGCCGGTCACCGCTGGTCAGGTGCAGCGCGTATCGCAGCAGCGGCGCCGCATGCTCGCAGTACAGGGCGCGCACCAGCTCCTCGTCGGTGACCGACATAGGCTGGTCCTGGCCTCCCGCGCCGTCGCGAAGCCCCACGGTAAGTAAACGTACGCTCACCCGTGACGGTTCACCGAGCCTTACATCGCGCCCGTGCACGCTCACCTCAAGGCCAGCGGCCGTGACCCGCACCGACGCGATCGTCAGCTGGGGCGGCATCGCGGGCAACGCGATCACGAACCCAACCAGGGCCGGAACGCCGACGACCTTCGGTGTCACCGATATCTGCCTGGGCTCGGCCTTGATACCAAGGGTTCCCGACACAGGCATCCGCAGGATCGAGCCAACGATGCGCAGGTCATCACCGTGCGGCCGGATCGCAAGGCCAGGCGGCAGCCGCCCGGCCAGCGCGCGGAACGGCACCGTCGCTGTCGCGGTGACCTCGCCCGCGATCACGCCCCCGCTTGCCAGCAGCCTTCCCAGCGGGGCCAGCACCTGCGTCAGCCGCGCCGTCAAGTCGGCAAGTTCCAGGCTGGCGCCGGTGAACGCCGCGAGCGACAGCTCGACGCTTCGGTACCGGCCAGCGACGAGCTGGGTCAGGAATGGCGCGCCCGCGATCTTGACCCTAGGGGGTGGCGAGCCCGGTTGGCTCGCCAAGATCACCCGCCTGGCGACCAGGCGCGCGGCGAGCAGGGCGAGCCCCCGGTCCGCGGCGATCAGGACGACGATGACCACGACCACGGCGACGAGCGTGCGGGTCATCTCACCCGCCGGCGAACGGCGGCAGCACCTCGATCACGGCGCCCTCAGGCAGCGTGACCGACTCCGGCGGGCGCGTTCCTGCTGGATGCCCGTTGATCAGGAACGACGAGCGGGCC
>JASIBM010000555.1 GCA_030045175.1 Streptosporangiaceae bacterium
ATCACCTGATCGCCCGAGCTCTCAAATGTCAGGAGCAGCCCGCTGGAGGCCTGCGGCCTCCGCCGGCGACGGAAACGACCCTGCCTAGCTAGCCTCGCCCGTCAGAATGAGGCTTGCCTGACCCAGCATCTGACTTGCCATTTCCATTGGCACGGCCTCCATCGGATCCGTGCCGTCGAGCATGATCCGCATGCATGAGATCGAAGATCTCGTCGATCTCATCCGGGCTGAGGTCGGTTATGAAGGCGGGCCTATCCTGGGTTTGAACATAATATCCCGCACGTTGCTCAGGCACATCAACCGACCCCCCAGCCCCAATCCGATAAGCTCATATGAACCCTCCGCCTGAGAGGCTTCATCAACGCGATGATGCGCAACAACCTCTTCTTATGAGGCCATTAGCACTCCACGATAACTATTTCATAACAATTGTATAACATAGCGTCGCCTCCGTCAAGTTGCGATGGTATGAGATCGAGATTGAGCCTGCGGGCCGGGTCCAGGGGCTGATCCGAGGGAGTCATGCTCGTCCTCCCTGGAGCCTTCATGTTCGTGGCGCTCTTGGCGCACCTTCGCCACGATGGCCGCTGGATCGGGACGGTCAGCCAGATGCTTGAACCGCCAGGAGTTGATCCCCCATCGATACGTCATGTAAGAGGCGTTGAAGACGCCGAATGCCGTCAGCGCGGCCCACGGCCAGTCGGTGATGCCGAGCACTCCGAGCGGTGTGCCACTGGCGGCGTGCCGTGCTACATCCGGCAACGCGCCAGCGACCTGACGGTGCAGCAGGTAAAGGCCCGTGGCGATCAGCGACACCAGCGCCGTGCAAGCCAGTGATAGCCGGGCGGTGAGCGTGCCCTCGAATAGGTGCGCATCACCGTCGAACCCCAGCCAGCTCGCCGCTACGCCAGGGAACGCCAGCAGCAGCACCGGGGCTTCAGTGCCCAGCACCAGGTCTCGGTTGTGCGACAGGCCGTATCCGATGATCCAGACCAGAGCCGCGGACGCGATCGCCGCCAGTGCGGCCCGGCAGACCGAACCCGGTGGCACCTCCTGGAAATGGAGCACGAGCTTCGGCGCCTTCTCGGCCGGTCCGATGATGTTTCCGTGTTTATCACGCTTGGGCCCGTGCGGCGGAGGCAAGAATCGGGCATACAAATGCGCATACGACTGGCCGAGCCTCCGGCGGAATCGGACATGAGGCGGCGACGGAGCCCTCCTGGCGACACGCTGCAAGTAACCTTCCTCCACGTCAAGCTGCTGCTTGGCAAGATAAAGCTCACTGGGGCAATGGACCATGACGTGGTAACTCTGACAGGTCCAAGCGTTGTCCAAGGAGAGCTTGACGTCGATCGGCCGCGTGCTCAGCAGGATGTACAGCCTCGTCCGGAGAGCGCGAGTGAGTCGCCTAAGCCGTGATGTGCTGTCATATCCACCGAGGTCTGGCGTCAGGTTCAGTTCAGGAATAGTCGTGAACTCGTAGCTTATGGTGAATCGACCGGTCGTCGGCACGGGGACCACGGCCACGATCGCATAATGCGTGGATAGCACCTCGACGAGCTCGGCCGCCATGCGGATGGCCCGGCGCCGGGTGGCCATCCGGGCTGGCGGCTCACCCGCCGCCGAGTCGCCGAAGATCGACTTCAGGTTGAGGTTCAGCAGCGACCGGGCCAGTTCCCTGCCAGCTTCAGCCACCTCCACTGCGGTCGCGCTGGCACTGGCGGTCCCGCTGTCATCAGTTGCCCGGCTAGCCGGTGGCCGGCCGTCAATCCGGCGAATGATGCCCCCGACGGCGCCGTGCTCGCATTTCAGGGCTTCTTCCGGCAGGTCTTCCGGAGGCGCGTTGCATGCGGCCGCCAGCAGGAGACGGACGACGCTCGCCGCTACATGCAGGTACTCGCGATAGGACAGCGTAGCCAGCGACTCGCCGCCGGCCCCGCGGACCCGCAGGTCATCGTAGAAGACGCTCTTGGGCGGCACCACTATCGGATACAACATCACGAGTTCCGCGGCCTTCCCCGCCACGCCGGTGTAGTCACCTCCGCTAGCCGCCTCGCCGGGAGCCCCATCGGATCCGGTGGCACCCATGGCGCGGCACAACGTGCGGCGAGGTATCTGGACGTCAATGGTGACCTGGCGCCGAAGCGTCCGCTTGTTGGGCTGATAGTCCTCGATGATCCGCTGGTGCAACGCGGTGGTCTCGACGATCGCGCGAGCGAAGACCTCAGCCTGCTCAAGGTTGATGAAGTTGGCCTGACTGACCTCGGTCTGCAGTTGACCGGCGCGCTGATCGCCCAGCTGTTTAAATTCTGAAAACTGACCGGAATCTCTTACAGATCTCTTGAAGGTACGATTCGTATACCTTTGCACCATGCCAGCTACTATGATGGCGCTTCCTATTCGCAATGCCAGCGACCATCGCCCGATGAGCCACGCGGTATCCACTAGCGTCGCAACCGCGAAGAAGATGAAGGTCACCAGGCGCAGGCATCCCAGCGCTCTCTTGACGACTCGCTGTAGTAAGCCGTCGCCACCCTGATGCGACATAACGCATTCCCCCCTTTGGCGATAAATCAGTCCGCGAGTAGCCTCATCCCCACTCAGTCCAGCAGGCGCGCAACGACGCATATTGTCCTGCGCGGACGACTATGCCCGATCACCGGGAAAGCTTGGTATCGAACCGTTCTCGAAATGATAACGATTATATATCTGGATTATCGCTGATGAGCGGGTGGATGATCCAGATGTTGGATTCCCAGTAATCGCCGGAGTCGGTGTCGTGGTCGATGTGCACGGTGGCCAGCCCGGCCGGGAAAACATAGTCGCCGGTGTCGGGGAAGGCCATGCCCGTCCATGCCTCCCAGTCCGCGACGGCGCCGGTGATGTGCGGCGAGCGGGGGATCACCGGCCCGATCCGGGTCCCGAGCTGGATATAGATGCGGATCCAGGGGTGGAATGGTGACCCGTCCGGGCGGGTCCAGCGGGCGTAGCGGCCGATGGGCGGTGATCGTCACGTCGATGCCCAGGGCCTAGTCCGGAGTCAATGCCACTTAGCTTGAGTTGATCTTCGTTCGGGTCGTGTCGCGGGGCGCTGTCCTGTCTGGCAGCCGTCCGCCTCGAGTCCGGCCCCATGCTCGGGTTCTGCGCGCCCCGCCGGACAGGGCAAAGCATGCAATCCGGGCACCGGCTCCGCAGCTGGTCGGCCTTGCGCGGCCCTGGTCGGCGTTGCGCGGCCCTGGCCGGACGAGACTTCGTCCCATGGGTCACTTGATCAACTCACGTCACAAACCATGATCGTTCTGGCCGGATGAATGGCGGATCGGTCCGATCTGGCCGGGTGGATGGCACATTGACCAGGTCGGCGGCGGCGCGACGGGCGGAACGAAAGGGGTGATAGTGATGAACCGGGCGTGGTCGGCGGGACCGTGCTGTGACGTTGGCTGGCTGCGGTGCGTTGGCTGGCTGCGGTGCGTTGGCTGGCTGCGGTGGCGCGGACTAGCCGACGCCGGAATTCCCGATGGCTGCTGACATCGGCCGGGGCGTTGCCGGTTACAGGGGCCGGGGCGTTGCCGGTTACAGGGGCCGGGGTGTTGCCAGTTACATGGGCCGGGGCGTTGCTGGCGCGAAGTCGTCCCAGGCCGTCCCGTGCGCGTGCGCAGTTAGCTGGGTGGCGCGGACCTGGGCTGGCGGTTAGCCGCCTACCAGGTCGATGATCTCGCGTGCCAGGCGGCTGCTGAGCTCCTGGCGCAGATCCTGCCCGGGTCGCTGGCTCAGCCAGGCCGAGCTCGACCCGGTGACTCCGTTGTCGTCGGCCGTCTGGACTGCCAGCATGCCAGGCCTGTGTCGGCCGGGACGTTCCAGCGACGCCCGCAGCGTGCCGCGCGATGTGGTCACGGTTGCCGCGCCGCTGGACAGGAGCTGGCCGGCGGCCTG
>JASIBM010000556.1 GCA_030045175.1 Streptosporangiaceae bacterium
ATGTGAGTCCATTGCCGAACACGAGTATCCCTGACCGGGCTTGTGTATCGGCGCCCCATGAGCATGATGGTGCACTGGCGTGGTGCGAAGGCGCCCTAAAGGCGCCCGGAGGCGAGCGGGAAGACCCTGCGCGAGCGAGCCGAAGGCGAGCCGAGCGCGAGCGAGCCGAAGGGCGCCGGCGCCGCGCTGACCGAGGAGCGCGGTCTTGGCGACGCGGGAAGGCTGGGCGGGGCAGCGGAGCGCCCTGAAGGGCGCCCGGAGGCGAGCGGGAAAGGGGGGTCGCTGGCCGGGGTGGTCGTGGCTGACCTGTCCCGCGCCCTTTCCGGGCCGCACGCCGCAATGATGCTCGGCGACCTGGGCGCGCGGGTGATCAAGGTCGAGTCGCCGGAAGGTGACGACAGCCGGGGCTGGGGGCCGCCGTTCGCGCGCGGCAGCGACGGGCGGGAGCACTCCACGTACTTCCTGTCGTGCAACAGGAACAAGGAGTCCGTCGCGGCCGACCTCAGGTCCGCCGACGGCCGGGAGTTGCTGACCGCGCTAGCCGCGCGGGCCGACGTGCTGATCGAGAACTTCCGGCCTGGCGTGCTCGACCGGCTCGGGTTCAGCGCCGCCAGGCTGCACGAGATCAACCCAGCGCTGGTGATCTTGTCCATCACCGGGTTCGGCCACGACGGGCCCGAGGGGAGGCGGCCAGGCTATGACCAGATCGCGCAGGGCGAGGGTGGCCTGATGTCGGTCACCGGCCCCGCGCCGGACGAGCCGACCCGGGTGGGCGTGCCGATCTGCGACATCCTGGCCGGCATGTACGGCGCGTACGGCGTGCTGGCCGCGCTGGTGGAAAGGAACTCCACGGGGCGCGGCCAGGTCGTGCGGATCAGCCTGCTCGGCGCGACCGTCGGCGCGCACGCCTACCAGGGGACCAGGTACACGGTGGCGGGCGAGGTACCGGGGCCGGCCGGGAACTACCACCCGTCGATCTGCCCCTACGGGTTGTACCGGGCAGCGGACGGCTGGGTCCAGATCGCCGTTGGCAGCGACGCGCTGTGGCAGCGGCTCGCGCCCGCGTTCGGGCTCGACCGGCCGCAGTGGGCGCTGAACAGGGATCGGGTGGCCGATCACGACGCGGTCAACGCTGCCGTGGACGCCGCGTTCGGGCAGCACGAGGCCGCCGAGGTGCTGGCCACGCTGGCGGGCCTGGGCATCCCCGCGGGCAGGGTCCGCGACTTCGAGGAGGTCTACACCTGGGAGCAGACCAGGTCCCAGGGCTTGCTGATCGAGGTGGATCACGCCGCGCTCGGACGGATCACGCTGCCCGGTCCGCCGCTGCGCTTTGAAGCACCGGTTTTTGAAGCACCGGTTTTTGAAGCACAGCGTTCTGAAGCACCGGGTTTTGAAGCACCGCGCGAGCACCTGGCGCCGCCCACGCTCGACCAGCACGGTCAGCAGATCCGCTCCTGGCTTGGGCTGGATCGTTCGGGGCAATGAATCGTTCGCGCCAATGAAGGGAGATCGAATCGTGCCCGAGCCGATCGAGGTGCGCAAGGTGCCGCTGCACAGCGTGTCTGACGCGAGCGAGCTGGCCAGGCTGATCGATGACGGGGTGATCGAGGCCGACCGCGTCGTCGCCGTGATCGGCAAGACGGAGGGCAATGGCGGCGTCAACGACTACACGAGGATCCTGGCGGACCGCGCGTTCCGCGAGGTGCTGACGGCTCGCGGCAGCCGTGGCGCCCAGGAGGTAGCCCGGGTGCCGATCGTGTGGTCGGGCGGCACCGACGGCGTCATCAGCCCGCACGCGACGATCTTCGCCACGCTGCCCGCCGAGCGGGCGGTGGTGACCGAAGAGCCGAGGCTGACGATCGGGTTCGCGATGAGCGAGCCGTTGCTGCCAGAGGACATCGGGCGCACGGCGATGATCACCAAGGTCGCCGCCGCGGTTACCGAGGCGATGGGCCGGGCCGGCATCGGCGACCCAGCCGACGTGCACTACGTGCAGACCAAGACGCCGCTGCTGACAATCCACACGATTCGCGACGCGAAGGCGCGCGGCATGACGGTCTGGACCGAGAACACGCACGAGTCGATGGACCTGTCCAACGGCTGCACCGCGCTGGGGATCGCGGTCGCACTCGGCGAGATCGAGATGCCGTCGGACGCGGACGTGCTGCATGACCGGGGGTTGTACTCCGCCGTGGCTTCGTGCTCGTCCGGGGTCGAGCTTGACCGCGCGCAGGTCGTGATCGCCGGCAACGCGCGCGGCGTGGGCGGGCGATATCGGATCGGGCACTCGGTGATGCGTGACGCGCTCGACGCGGACGGGATCTGGGCGGCGATCCGCGACGCGGGCCTCGATCTGCCGGATCGGCCACATCAGGCTGACTTGGGCGGCCGGCTTGTGAACGTGTTCCTCAAGTGCGAGGCCAGCCAGGACGGGCGGGTCAGGGGGCGGCGCAACGCCATGCTCGACGACTCGGACGTGCACTGGCATCGCCAGATCAAGGCGTGCGTGGGCGGCGTGGCCGCCGCGGTGACCGG
>JASIBM010000557.1 GCA_030045175.1 Streptosporangiaceae bacterium
TGCGGCATCGCGGCCACCGCCGCGGTCGTCGGCATCGCCCTTGAGCCCGCTGCGGCGGCAGGACGGCTCGCGCACCGGCCAGGCATCGCCGCGCCGGCGGCCGGCGTCCCCGTCGTCATCAACTGCGCGGATCATGCCCAGACCCGGCCGCGCTCGTACATCCTGGGGTGCGCCGACGGCGGTGTCTACATCTCCAAGATGTCGTGGACCAGCTGGGGATCGGCGGCGGCCTTCGGCAGCGGCACCTTCGACTACAAGGTGTGCATCCCCTCCTGCGTGGCCGGCCATCTCGCTACCTTCCCTGCCCTGGCCGCGCTCTGGCGCGCCGAGCCGCTACCCTCCGATCCCGGCGATCTCTACTTCACCCGGATGACGCTCATCTTCACGGGCAACCGCAGCTACACGGGCGGCGGCAAGACCTATCGCCTGTCGCAGACCTTGACGTTCCCGCTGTCCGCGTCCGGCGGCGTGTGACCCAGCCCGGCTTTAAAGCTGAACGCGCCCGCGCCCGCCGGCCGGGGTCGCTATGCTGCCAGCCATCGCGATCTGGCGTGCTTCGCCGACCTTGCGAAGCACGCACGCCTGAGCCGACGCGGGAGGTGGCAGGTGCGTTTCCCCGACGAGGACGCCGAGCCGGTTCGCCTGCCTGTGCTCGCCCTTTTAGCTGGGTACGACCCCGCGGCCAGCCGCACGGCTGGTTCGGCGACCACGGTGGACGGGGGACGCTACTCGGCTGCCGACAGCGCGCTGATGAACACCGCGTCCAGCCTGGAGTTGCGCGTCGCCAGGGAGCTGCGCCACGCCATGGCGCCCGTTGACCTGCACCAGTTGCTCCGGCTTGGCATCGGCGCGATCGGCCAGGAGCGCTTCCTCGCCGCGCTGGTCACCTTAACCAAGCCGGGCGACCGGTGTTCAAGCGACATGAGCCATCGCGAGATCGACCGGCTGCGGTCGAACCAGAACGAAGGCGTGCGCGCGGCGTTTCGCGCCGAGATATTGCCCTGGCTGCCAGCGCCCGCTCGCGCCGATGCGGGGGCCGTGCTTTGCCGGATCGACGCCGCCGCGGCAGCCGGGCCCGCGCGCGTGCGCGCCGAGGTCGTCGCCCTGCTGCTCGACTGGCTGCCGCTGGCCGGGCAAGAATTCCACTCGGACGGACGGCCGTTTACCGACGCCGAGAGCAGGCTCGCCGCGACCGCGACCGAGAAGGAGTGGAAGGACGCGGCCTGCCTCGCTGACGCCGACGCCGAGATCGAAGGCGCCCGGCTCGGCCGGTCGCTGCGGCTGCACCAGATCCTGGCCTCCGCGCCCGCCGCCGCGCGGCTAGGGTTCGCCGCCGACCTGGACCAGCACCTGCCGCCGCCGCCCGACCTTGCCCTCAGTCCGATCGCCGGGCTGATCGGATACCAGGACCAGTTTGACGCGGCCTTCGCGGCCGCGTTTCGCAGGCACGTCCTGCCCGGCCTGGGTCCCAGGATCAGGGCAGAGGCCGCCGCATTGCTCGCCCACCTCGACCGGGATGGCGAGTTGTGAGCAGGGGCCCCGCCTACGAGGTGGGGCTATCGGGGTTAGCCCCCTGCTCCTTGGTCATCACTTGATCGAAATTTGGAGACTGGCCCAGCGCGTTCGCCATGAGCGTTATCGCGACCGTTGTTACCGTGAGGATGGCGGTATTCCATCGGATGCCGTATCCCGGAATTGAGCTGAGCGGCGTATCCGACAACGAGAAGGCCCAGGCCGCGAACGCGATCGGCGCGATGATCATCGCAAAGACGGGGTACTTGAAGCGAGTGCCAGCCTTCCTTTTCGCCATGGCTATCAGGACGACAACGACGGGGTTGACTGCGGTAACGATCCCGAAAAGCACCCAGCGGCTCAGGTAGGGATGCGGGTGAGGATGAGCGGTTATCGGCGCGACCAGCGCTAGCAGAGCCACGTAGACCGTGATGGTCTCGGTAGGAATCCATCGCGTTATCTGATTGACCAGGTTGGTTGAAACTCCGACCGGCTTGTCGGGGCTGATTTGGTCCTTATCCGCGCCTTGCTGGCTGGCGAGGTGGGTATCCACCATCGATGCTAGGCTCATGTTTGCTCTCGCTCTCACTTTGCCACGCCTAGGTCCTCCCTCTAGGCGTGGACCTGAGCCTAGCGAACTATTGGCCGGAGTTGAATACGTTAATGGTGTTAAGAACCTGACTGGTCCACCGATAGATGGGCGAAGCCACGTACGTCCGAGTGTGACGAAAGACGTGCGGCACACCGAACCGGATCGTAGGATCGACCTGACTTAGCGGGGGTACGGGGGGCGTGGGGCGCTACCAGCAGCTACCAGCGGGAGTGAGCATGCGCCAGGCGGTGCGCAGGACCGTCGATCATCTCTACGTGAAGCGGCTGATGAACCAGATCCCAGCCGACCGGCTACCCAGGCACGTGGGAATCCTGATAGACGGCAACCGGCGCTGGGCGAGATCGGCCGGCTACGCCGATCCCAGCGTGGGCCATCTGGTCGGCGGGGCGAAGGTCGAGGCCTTCCTGCGCTGGTGCGACGAGATCGGCATCGAGCGAGTCACCATCTTCTTGCTATCCGACGACAACCTGGCCAGGTCGAGCAAGGAGGTCGCGGCGCTGATCACGATCGTCACCGACGTCGTGGCCGGGCTTTCCGACGCCGCCAACCACTGGGAACTCACCCTGATCGGCGCGCTTGACGTGCTGCCAGCCGAGATGGCGGCGACGCTCAAGGAGCAGACCGCCACGACCGCGGGCAGGACCGGGGGCGTCGGCGTGAACATCGCCGTCGGGTATGGCGGCCAGCGGGAGATCGCCGACGCCGTCTGCGCCGCCATCTCCGAGCAGATCGCGGGCGGCGCCACGCTGGACGAGATACTCGAGACCTTTAACGCTGACATGATCTCACGGCATATCTACACGGCCGCGCAGCCGACTCTCGACCTCATAATCAGGACCAGCGGCGAGCAACGCCTGTCCGGGTTCATGCTCTGGCAGTCCGTCTACGCGGAAATGTACTTCTGCGAATGCTACTGGCCTGAATTCCGTAAGATCGACTTCCTCCGGGCGCTGCGCTCGTACGCCCAGCGCGAGCGCCGTTTCGGACGCTGACGCGATCCAGGCTGGGTGCCCGTCCGGCACGAGCAGGAGATTACGATCTCACCCGCCGGGCCGACCGGACCGGGTGACAGCAGCCTGCACCGACCAACGCGCACCTGACACTCGAGTCCGGCAGAATGGCGGGCGTGGCCGACGTGACCGTGTATGGGGCGCCTTGGTGCCCGGATTGCAAGCGGGCCAAGGCGTTCTTGAGCTCGCACCGGATCGCCTATGACTGGGTTGACATCGACCAGGACGCCGCCGGCCTGGACCGGGTGCAGGAGATCCAGCACGGCGGCCGGACCATTCCGACGATCGTATTCGCCGACGGGTCGGTCCTGGTCGAGCCCTCGGACGAGGAACTTGCCGCCCGGCTGGGCATCGCCGTGCGGGCGGTCCGCGAATCCTACGACCTGATCATCGCCGGTGGCGGGCCGACCGGGCTGGCCGCGGCGATGTACGCGGCGCGCGAGGGCATCGACGCCGTGGTGATCGACTCCGGCGGCCTAGGCGGCAACGCGGGCGTGACCGAGAGAATCGACAATTACCCTGGCTTCCCCGAGGGGATCGGCGGCCGGGAGCTGATGGACCGATTCGTCGCCCAGGTCCGGCGCTACGAGGTGGAGTTGCTCGGCGGTGCCCGCGTCGAGAGCGTGCGGCCTGACGACACGGAGGCCGGTGACCTGTCGGTGCGGCTAGCGAGCGGACAGGAACTGGCCGCGCACTCTGTCCTGGTCGCCACCGGCTCGACCTACCGCCGGCTCGGCATCCCCGGCGAGGACGCGCTCATCGGCGCGGGGGTGCACTTCTGCGCGACTTGCGACGGCCCGTTCTACAAGGGCGCCGAGGAGGTCCTTGTCGTCGGCGGCGGCAACTCCGCGCTTGAAGAAGGGCTGTTCTTGTCCCGGTTCGCCAGGCGGGTGCGCATCGCGCAGCGAGGGCCGGAGCTGACCGCCTCGGCACTGCTCCAGGATAAGGTCCGCGCCGATCCTCGCTTCGACGTGCACACGAACGTGCGGCTTGACGAGCTACGCGGCGAAGGCCGGGTCACGGAGGTGCTTGCCAGCGACACCGCCACCGGCGAGCGGCTCTCCTGGCACCCGGCCGCGGTCTTCGTGTTCATCGGCCTGGACCCGAACTCGGCCTTCCTCGGCCCGGAGGTGGAAAGGGACCGCTGGGGGTTCCTGGTCACCGACGAGGCGTACCGCTGCTCGCTGCCCGGGCTGTTCGCCGCCGGTGACGTGCGGTCCGGCTCGACCAAGCAGCTTGCCTCCGCCGTCGGCGAGGGCGTGGCCGCGCTGCTGGCCATTCGCTCGGGGCTACAGTCCCACCATCACCTCACCCGGATCGACGTTAACGCCTGACTTCGTCGGTCGTGACGTAAACCACCGCGTCGTGTCGCGAGTCCTAGTTTCCAGGAGCGTCAGCCGTGGAGGTGATGAGATTGACAACGATGCGGCGTGCGACGGTCATGATCAGCGCGGCGGCGTTGGGTCCGGTCCTGATAACCAGCGCCTGCGCCATGGCCGTCGCCAGCCCGGTGACCGACGGGTGGGGCATCGCCATCACGGTTCCCGGCACCGCGGCTATTAACACGGGCGCGGCAGCGGGGGTCGGATCGATATCGTGCGCGTCGCCGGGCGATTGTAGCGCCGTGGGAACGTACGCCACTCCCCCGGGCGACTACCACGGCGAGGTGTTCGTCGTCA
>JASIBM010000558.1 GCA_030045175.1 Streptosporangiaceae bacterium
CGGAAGATGGACGAGCCCTTGGTCGCGCCGCACAGCGCGTCCGCGGCGAGCACGACCGCCGCGGCCGTGTAACTGCTCTTCTCGTCCGGGTAATGCCGCGAGGTGGCGTACTGCCAGCCGGTCCAGTAGGCACCGGTCGGGTCGCGCAGGAACTGGATCTGGCCGAGTAGGTCGAGAGCGCCCGCGGTGTCACCGAGCGCATTCAGGGTGATCGCCAGTTCGGCGGTCTCCGCCGCGGTCACCCACGGCTCGTCGCTGACGCAGCGGACGCCGATTTCCGGCACCACGTACGTGTCCCAGCCCCGGTCGATCCGCTCGCGTCCGGCCCGGCCGCGGACCGGCCCGCCAAGCACCGGGTAGTACCAGTCCATGGAGAACCTGCTCTTATCCGCGAACGCCTCCGGGTGACACGCGACCGCGTGCGCCAGCTGACCGGCGGCGAGTTCCCAGTCAGGCTGCGGTCTGGCCAGGTAGTCGGCGAGCAAGATCGCGCACCGCAGGCTTGAGTACATGCTCGCGCTGCCGGTCAGCAGCGCGTAGTCACCTGGGCTGCCATCGGCGTTCCGGCGCCAGATGATCTCCCCGCGCGGCGTCTGCAGGCCAAGCACGAACTCGATCGCCGACCGCACCATGGGCCACATCCGCTCGGCGAACTCGTCGTCGCCCGTGACAAGCAGTTCGTGCCAGACTCCCACGGCACAGTAGGCCGCGTGGTTGCTCTCGGTCGACAAGTCGCTCTCGCCCGGCGGCATCTGCTTGCGCCACGAGCCGTCGCGGCGCTGGTTCACCTGGAGCCACTCATAGGCCTGACGGGCTGCGTCGCGCAGGCCGCAGGCGCTTAGCGCCATCGCGCACTCGACGTGGTTCCACGCGTCGACGTGACCATCTGGCCAGCCGATAGCGCCGCCGGGCTGCGCCGAGTCTGCGATCGCCCGGCCGGTCGCCAGGATGTCATCGGCAGTCAGGATGCCAGCCACCTCTGGCACTGAAAGCTCCGGGCGGGACCGCCCCGGGCGGGACCGCCCGGAGCGGTCAGGGTGCCGCATGCTTGTCCGCGTACACGACGAGGCTCTTGCCGATCACGGGGTTGAGCGCCTGGTCGGCCAGCCTGGTGATCGCTGGCCTGCGCATGATGTCCCAGACGAGCAGCCTGTGGTAGGCGCTCGCCAGCCGGTGCCCGTCGTTGCCCACGCCGACCGCGCACTTGAGCCACCAGTACGGCGAGTGCAGCGCGTGAGCGTGGTGGTGGCCGCCGACGAGCAGGCCGGAGCGAGCCAGCTTGGCCTCGAGCTCCCGCCTGGTGAATATCCGCACGTGCCCTCCAGGCACGTTGTGGTATTCATCGGACAAGCGCCAGCAGATCCGCTCGGGTAGCCACGCGGGTACGGTCACCGCCGCCACGCCGCCCGGCCGTAGCACCCGGAAGATCTCGTTCAGCGCCTGCTGGTCGGCAGGGATGTGCTCGAGCACCTCGGCCGCGATCACCTTGTCGAACGAGGCGTCGGGAAACGGCATGCGGGTGGCGTCGCCGGCCACGACGGTGCCGTGCGCGCCCGCTGGCACCTCACCCGCGGCGGCCATGGCCGCGAACATCGCCGCGACCTTGGCCAGTTCGGTCCGGTCGGTGTCGAGCGCCACCACTGTGGCGCCGCGCCGCAGCGTCTCAAAGGCGTGCCGGCCGGCCCCGCAGCCCAAGTCGAGCACGCGATCCGCGTGCCTGATCGCGAGCCTGCCAAAGTCAACGGTCAGCACTGGCGGCTCTGCCTTCCCGCTCGGCGATCGCGCGACGATACTCCTGCACAGTCGCCCTGGCCACGGTCGTCCAGGCGAAGCGCTCCTGCACCCGGCGCAGGGCAGCCGCGGAGAGCCGCTGGCGCTCGGCGGGCGAGTCGAGCAATCGCCGCATCGCGGCCGTGAGTTCCTCCGCGTCACCCGGCGTGACAAGCACCGCGGCGTCACCAGTGACCTCAGGTAGCGCGCCGGCCCTGGTCGCCACCAGCGGCGTGCCCGACGCCATGTGCTCGACGGCGGGCAGGGAGAAGCCCTCGTAGAGCGATGGAACGACGGCGATCTCAGCGCTGGCGACAAGGTCGGCGAGGTCGGTGTCGCTGATGCCGGAGACGAACCGCACCTTGTCTCCCAGCGACAGCTCGCCGATAAGCTGCTCGGTCGGTCCGCCGGGAGCCGGCCTGCCGACGACGGTCAGCACGCAGTCCCGTTCCGATGCGAGCTTCGCGAACGCGCGTAGCAGGGTCGGTATCCCCTTCACGGGCGAGTCGGCGCTCGCGACCGCGATGACGCTGCCTGGGTTGCGCGGCCCGGGCCGCGGGTGGAACAGCCGGGTGTCGACGCCGAGCGGTATGACCCTGACGTTCTGCTCGGGCACCTTGAAGTCGCTGATGATGTCGGCGCGGGAAGACTGCGACCCGGTCATGACCGTGCCGACCCTCCTGGCGACCCTGGCCTGCATCCTGACGAAGGAGTACCAGCGCCGCTTGCCGAGCCGGGTCAGTCCGCTGGCCTGCGCGAGCTCGATCCTGCGGTCAACGCTGATCGGGTGGTGGATGCTGGTGACCAGCGGCAGGCCGAGCCGGCGGATGCCAAGCATGCCGTAGGCGAGCACCTGGTTGTCGTGCACCACGTCGAAGTCGTCCCGCCTGGCCCGCAGCGCGCGCAGCGCGCGGATGCTGAAGGTGAGCGGCTCAGGAAAGGCGGCCGTCCACATCATCGCGACCTCGAGCAGGTCGATCCAGTCCCGGTACTCGCCAGGCCGGGGCGTGCGGAAGGGGTCGTCGTCGCGGTACAGGTCCAGGCTGGGCACTGCGCGCAGCGCGGGGCCAGGTTCGAGCTCGGGGTACGGCTGGCCGGAAAAGACCTCGACGTGATGACCGAGGGCCGCCAGCTCGCGGGAGAGATGCCGCAGGTAGATTCCCTGCCCCCCGCAGTGGGGCTTGCTTCGGTAGGAAAGCAGTGCCACCCGCAGCGGCCGGTCCTCGCGAGCTGACCCGGCTGGCTCGCTGGTCGAGTGGCTTGTTGTGGTGGGGATGGCCACAGCGGACGTGGCCGTTACCGATGACGCCTGGTCAAGCAGCTCTGCCTCCTCGTTGTCGCCGGCCCCGGCCGTGTTGAGCCTGCCGTCAAGGCCGAGCCGCTGACCTTTCCTGGCAGCGAACATTATCACTGGCCATGCCGCAGTCTCATGTCCCTTGCGGCACGGGGTACGGGACGCTCCTAGCGGATGGCGGCGCCGACCGCGTGGCCAATGCCATAGGTGATCGCCGCCGCCGCGGCGGCGAGCAGGAACTGGCGCAGCGCGCCGCGCAGGAATGGCCGGTCGGTGATCTTGGCCACGAAACCGCCACCGGCGAAGGCGAAGACCCCGGCCAGCGCGAACACGGCGGCCAGCGAGCCAAAGCCGAGCAGGTAGGGCAGCAGCGGGATGAGCGCGCCGACGGCGAACGTGACCAGCGAGGCCGCGGCGGCGACGTGGGGAGAGGGCAGGTCGCGGTGGTCGATCCCGAGTTCCTCGCGGACGTGCAGGCTCAGCGCCTGCTCGGGTCGCTTGGACACCTGGCTCGCCACCTGATCGGCGAGGTCGGCGTCCAGTCCCTGCCTGCGGAACGCGGCGGCCAGCTCACGACGTTCAGACTCCGGATTGTGCTCGAGCTCGTACCGCTCCTTGGAGACCTCGGCGGCGACGAGGTCGTTTTGCGATGAGACAGACACGAACTCCCCGGTCGCCATCGAGAAGGCGCCCGCGGCGAGGCCGGCCAGCCCGGTGAGCACGATCGTCTTCGCGGGGACGCCGCCACCGCCAACGCCGGCGATCAGTGAGACGTTGGTGACGAGCCCGTCCATCGCACCGAACACCGCGGGCCGCAGCCAGCCGCCGGAAACGTCGCGGTGCTGGTGGCCGTGCGCCTCGGACCTGCGGCGGGCTCGCTGGCCTTGATCGGCAGTGGTCGCCGTGGGGTCTGAGCGCAGCGTCATCATCTCCTGCCAGCGTTCAACGAGCTATCAGCATATGCGGGTGCCGTTTGAGGCAGGCTAGGGGCGCGGAGCGCCGATGCGCCCCGCGCCCCTGTTCGCCGCCGGTCAGGTCTTGGTCGCGTTATACAGGAATAGGTGGCCGATCGCGGTCGGGTAGACGCCGCTGACGTTCTTGGCCCAGGCGGACAGGTAGTTGTAGAAGTACGCGTAGATAATCGGGGTCTCGTTCAGCAGCAGGGTCTCGATCTGGCCGGCCACCTTCCGCTCGGCTTGCAGGTCGACGGCCGCGATGTACTGCGCGGCGAGCGCGTTGTACTGGGGGTCGTTGAAGTGCGCCGCGTTCCAGGCGCCGGTGCCTGTCTTGGAGTTGATGGTCTCAAGCGGAGCGCCGAGGAACGCGTTCGGGACGCCCCGGTGGCCGTAGTCGACCAGGCTCATGGTCGCGTCCAGCCAGTTCGAGCTGCCGAACACGCCACTGCCGTAGTACTCGGCGGACGGCTGGTCGTGCAGGGTGATGTCGACCCCGATGGCCCTCGCTGACTGCTGGACGATCTGGGCGTAGTCCGGGATCTCCTGGATGGCGTTGGCGTACAGCTGGGTCGAGAAGCCAGAGCTGTGGCCGGCCGCCGACATCAGCGCCTTGGCCTCGGCGAGGTTCTTGACCCGCTGCGGGACGCTGGTGTTGGTCTCGGGGAACACCGGCGCGAACGGGTTGTCGTTGCCCAGGTCCGCCAGGCCCTTGAACAGGGCCGTGATGATGGCGGGCCGGTCCAGGGTGAGCGCGACCGCGCGGCGCACCCTGGGGTCGGTGAACGGCGCCTGGTCGCAGCGCATGGACAGCTCGCGGTGCGCGCTTGACCGCAGCTTGCTCACGTGATAGCCGCCGGTCAGCAGCTGCGGGCTGCCTGTCACGGAGAACTGGCCGACGACGTCGAGGCTGCCGCTTGTCAGGGCCAGGGTCAGCGGCGTCTCGGTCTCCCCGAAGGTGAACTGGGTGGCCGCTGGCAGCGCCTTGCGGCCCCAGTAGTTCTTGTTGCGCACGAACGACGCCCCGACCTTGGGCGTGTAGCTCTTCATGAGGAACGGCCCGGTACCTGGGAAGACCTTGCTGTAGTTGGCCGGGTCGAAGCCGGACGGCATGATCACGGTGTTGTAGTTGTCGGACGAGACCAGGTAGGGGAAGCTGCCGTTCGCCGCCTCCAGGTGGAACGCCACGGTGAAGTCGTCGACCTTCTGCACGCCGGCCGGCACCAGGAACCCGGCCAGCGCGGTGTTCGGCGTCTTGGGATTGGTCAGCGTCTGGAAGGTGTAGACCACGTCGTCGGCGGTCAGCGGGTGCCCGTCGTTGAACTTCACGCCCTGACGGATCTTGAAGGTCCAGTTCTTGGCCACAGCATCCGACGACCAGCTCGTCGCGAGCACCGGCCGCAGGGTAAGGGTCTGGTCGGACAAGCACAGGTACTCACCGGTCTGGGCGATCATGTCCAGGCTGCCCTGGTCGGCCACCACGGTCGGGTCGAGGTCGCTGGTGGGAGTGAAGATGCCGGCCCGGATGGTGGCATTCGCCCCCGAGACCCGGCCCGTCTTCTTCGATGTCGACGGGCTGCTGCTGCAGGCCGCGACGACCGCGCTCAGCACCGGGATGGACATCCCCGCGATGGTTCCCCGCCGGATGAAGTCCCGGCGGCTCAGCCGCCCGG
>JASIBM010000559.1 GCA_030045175.1 Streptosporangiaceae bacterium
CTCAGCGCCGTGTAGCGCGAGGGCAAGCAGCTCCGGCGTCGGGTTCTCGAACACCGCCCGCACCGCCAGCTCAGCCCCGAGCGCCGACCGGACCCGGCTCACCAGCCGGGTCGCAAGCAGCGAATGCCCGCCCAGGTCGAAGAAGCTGTCTTCGGGCCCGACCCGGCCGACGCCAAGCACCTGCGCGAACGCCTCGCACAGCGCCCGCTCCGCCGCCGTGGCCGGCTCCCGGCCCGCCGCCGCGGCGTACTGCGGCGCGGGCAGCGCCCGCCGGTCCAGCTTCCCTGCCGGGCCAAGCGGCAGCGCATCAAGCACCACCACGGCGGCAGGCACCATGTACGCGGGCAACGTGCGGGCCACCGCGCCACGCAGCGCGGCACCATCAAGCACCGGCCCGGCCTGCACTGTGCCGGCCTGCACCGTGTCTGCCTGCGCTGTGCCTGCCTGCGCTGTGCCGGCCTGCGCTGTGCCGGCCTGCGCTGTGCCGGCCTGCGCTGTGCCGGCCTGCACTGTGCCTGCCTGTATTGGCCCGGCGGCCGGCACCACGTACCCGACCAGGCGCTTGTCCCCCGGCCGGTCCTCCCGCACGGCGACAGCGGCCTGGCCGACGCCGGGCTGGGCGGCCAGGGCCGCCTCGACCTCCCCGAGCTCGATCCGGAATCCGCGGACCTTCACCTGGTCATCGGACCGCCCCAGGTACTCGATCTGCCCGTCAGCTGTCCACCGGGCCAGGTCCCCTGTCCAGTACATCCGCTCCCCTGGCGCACCGTACGGGCACGCCACGAACCGCTCTGCGGTCAGCCCAGGCCGCCCCAGGTACCCGCGCGCCAGCCCCACCCCAGCCAGGTACAACTCCCCGGCCACCCCAGGCCGCACCAGCCCGAGCGCGCCATCGAGCACGTACGCCCGCGCGTTCCACAACGGCCGCCCGATCGGCGGATCCCCATTCCCCGCCCGATCTCGCCGTTGGCTCGATCGCGCGGCGCCGTCCCCGGCCCACCAGGTCGCGTACACCGTCGCCTCGGTCGGCCCGTACGCGTTCACCACCCGCGCCCCTGGCACCGCCGCCCGTATCGCCGCGGCAAGCCGGCCAGGCAGCGCTTCCCCCGCAAGCACCACAACCCGCGCCGCCCACGGCGCCGCCAGCACCTGCGCCAGCGCCGAAGGCACCGTGCTGACCAGGCTTGGATGCCATGGCTCTGACCGCTGGTCAGCCAGCGCGAGCAAGCTCGGCACTACGTCGATGCTCCCCCCCGCCACCAGCGGCGCGAACAACTCGAAGACCGACACGTCAAAGCAAAGCGACGTCGACGCCAGCACCTTCGACAGCTCCGCCGCGCTGAACGCGCTGGATGCCCAGCACGCCAGCGAGGTCACCCCGGCGTGCTCCACCACCACGCCCTTCGGCCGACCCGTCGACCCCGACGTGTAGATCACGTACGCCACGTCCCGTGGCCCCGGCCCGCCCGGCACCGGCCCAGCGTCAAGTCCCGCAAGCTCCGCCACCACGGCCGGGTCATCAAGCACCACCCGCAGGCCAGTGCCTGCCGACCAGGTGCCTGCCGACCCGGTGCCTGCCGACCCAGTGCTCGCCGACCCGGTGCCCGCCGACCCGGTGCCGACCGACCCGGTGCCGGCCGGCAGCCTGGCCGCCACCCGGCCCGATGTCACAAGCACCGCCGGCGCCGCATCCGCCAGCATGAAGGCGATCCGCTCCGCCGGGTACGCCGGGTCCACCGGCAGGTACCCAGCCCCCGCCTTCCAGACCCCGAGCAGCACCGCCACCAGGTCCGCCGACCGTTCAAGCGCCACCGCCACAAGCGACCCGCGCCGCGTCCCCCGCGCCGCGAGCAACCGCGCCACGCGGTTTGACCGCTGCTCAAGCTCCGCGTACGACAGCGTCGTCCCCTCGGACGCCACCGCCAGCGCACCAGGCGACGACGACGCCCGTTCCGCGATCAAATCCGCGACCGTCATCGCCGGTACCGCCCGGCCCGTGTCATTCCACTCGCGCAGAATCTGTTCCCGCCACCCCCACTGCCCCACCTCAGCCACGCTCGCGCCGCGCTCCTCTCGCCCGGCGATCGGCACGCCGGTCCGTGTCACGCGGTAGCGAGCCGACGGCAGGCATCCGATCCGCCTTCCGCTGGCAGCTTCGCCTGATCATCAGGCCAGTCACCAATCCCACATTGCGGATGAATGAAAGCTGCTGTAATGCGCGTTGGCTCGGTATGCGTCCCGGCTCATCGCATCCCACCAGCGGCCGACCGATTCGACCGCGAACGCCGCGGTGCATGGTCGGTCGCCGCCAACACCCACCCGGCGTTGGCGGCCAGGTCGTTGACCCCGTACGGGATCGCCTTGCCCAGTTCCTCGCCGCAAGACATCTATTCTGGCAGCAGTGTAAAGAACCTCCGCTGCCAGAGCTGGAAGAGCTCATCTCGAAGCTGAGGTGTCAGCCCTTCAGCACCCGAATACGACCTCAACGGATGGTCATCCTTGACGCTGTCAAGCAGGTTGAAGAGATCTTCCGAGATTTCGGCTCGGTCGCCCATAGCGTAATCGGAGTAGATCTCGCATGCCGACTCGAAACCGCCGCCTGCCCGCACCTTCCGGGTCTTCGCGAGTCGGGTCATCAGCCGGAACCGCAAGATAAGATTTTCCATGCTGGACACGGTGTCATCGTCACGCTCCACCAGGAAGTCATCGATTACCAGGTAGTCGATCCCGGTCGTGAGGAAGCAGGTAAGGGCATCCTCAACGGTCTGGACGATGGGTTCAGCGTTGTTGTTGAATGATGTGTTCAGCAGCACGGGGATGCCAGTCAGCTGGCCAAAGCGCGCGACGAGTTCATGGAAGCGCGGGTTTGTTTCACGCTCAATTATTTGCACGCGCGCGGTGCCGTCGACATGCGTCACCGCTCCGAGCACGCCTCGCTGCTCCTCTCGCACGTCGACGACGAAGGACATGAAGTCGTAGTTTGCCATGGTGCTGGCTAGCGAGAAGTACTCTTTTGCCGATTCAGCGGTAACTACCGGCGCGAAGGGGCGATAGCTCTCCCGCTTCTTCACCATGGCATTTATTCTGTCCTTGTTCTCTGCCGGGCGTGGATCGGCCACTATGCTGCGGTTTCCGAGGGCACGCGGGCCGAACTCGGACGAACCATGCGCCCAGCCGACGACCGCACCGCTTGCCAGTAGCCTGGCCGTGGCGTCGACGATGTCCTCAGGCCGATGGAACTTGACAAGTGGTCTCCACAGCCTGAGTTTGTGTTCTATCTCGCTGGCATCGCCAAGGGAGGGCCCGAGACTAGCGCTCTTGAGCCGCGGCTGGACGGAATAAGTGTCCCCTAGGATGCGAGCGGTCTCCAGCGCCGCGCCCTCCGCTGCGCCAGCATCATGGGACGCTGGATGGACGAATACTTCCCGGAATAGTCCGGACCGCAGGATGAGGCCGTTGAGACTGCTGTTCTGGGCGACACCGCCAACGAAGCAAAGATTCGTGTTACCGGTGACTTTCTGCCAGTGGGTCAAGACGTGCATCACGATTTCCTGCAGCATGGCCTGCAAGGCAGCGGCGAAATCGCGGTGCTGCTGCGAGAATGGCTCGTTTTTCCGTCGCGGCGTGAAGCCGTTGGCAAAAAATGGTGCCGCTACCACGTGATCGCCAATCTCCGGTTGAATCAGTGCGTAATCTCCTTGCGCCTCGAGTGAGTATAGATTCTTGAAGATATCGCGGAAGGTCGCTGGATTCCCGTACGGAGCGAGGCCCATGACCTTGTACTCATCGCCGAGTCTATAGCCGAGCAAATTGCAGCCGGAGAGATAGAAATTCCCGAGCGACTTTGAGAGATCGTAGGCCGCCAGCATCTCGATGCCCTTGGGACTTGCCTGGTAAACCGTTCCCGAGTTCTCCTCGCCGCGGCCATCCATGACCAGGACCAAGGCACTTTCCATTCCCGACCGCGTAAAGCACGATACTGCATGTGATGCGTGGTGGGGTATGCCGTAAAGCCGGTCCTGGCTGATATCGAAGCCGAAGTAATCGGCAATATAATTGACGATAAAATCACTGGAATAGCGCACTGGCGTGGCGGCATTGTCGAGGTACAGCTCGCCGAGCGACTGGTCCACGAGATCTCGGCGGAAGTAGTGCCCTACGCCCTTTATCTCATGCGGCTGGATGCCAGCCCTAGTCAAGCATGCGCGGATCGCATTAATCGGGAATTTAGTTGTTTTCTTAATCCGGTTGAAGCGCTCTTCTTCTGCCGCGGCAAGCAGCGAGCCATCTCCGATAATGCATGCGGCCGCGTCATGGAAGAAGTACTCAGGAAGGCCGTGAACCAGGTCCTCGCCCGGCGAAGAGAATCCGCCGCTGAGTCCCAGATAGTAACTCATGCGCCACTCCTTTAGTGAACGTCCTCGTAGGTTGTCATGCGGCGGGCCTGCCGCGCATCTTGCCGGTTGCCCCGTATGCGAGCCGTCTGACGCCAGGACGGATCGCTCATATCGGCCACGACCCGGTGTCGCGCGGGTTGCCGGAGATGATCAGCAATCGAAGAGAGGCCGGCCCGCGGAGATAAGTACAACGATGAACGGGCCGAGCCGTTACGGGCGAGGAGACAATCTTGCCTAAGAAACTCGACCCCGTGCACGCGCTGGCTTTCCTGATACCAGAACCTGGGCCTCGGCGAATTTATGCGCTGAATGTTCTGATCAGCAGCTTTGGCTTCGGACTGGTATTCACGGCCATGACGCTGTACGCCACGAGCGTGGTGCACTTGTCGCCCGCCGCCGTCGGCCTGGGGCTGACCATCGCGGGCTTGGCCGGCTTGCTGGCCGCCATTCCGATAGGCGATGTCGCGGACCGGCGGGACCCCGGTCAGGTTGTGCGCGCGTCCATGCTCGTCCAGTGCGCGGCCGTCGTCGGGTACCTGTTCGTCCACGACTTCGCGACCTTTGTCACGGTGGCCGTCGTGGACTTGCTGGCGTACAACGCATCCCTGTCAGCCGACGGGGCGCTGCTGCGCCGGGTCGGCGGAGAAGGCGCGGCGGCCTTCCGGTCTAGCACACAGGCAATCAGCAACCTGGGTATCTCCCTGGGCCTGCTCGGCTGCGGCGTCGCGGAACAGCTCAATACCGCCGACGCCTACCGGTCGCTGTTCGCGATGACCGCGCTGACCTTGCTGGTCGGCATGGTGATCCTGAGGCGACTGCCCCGCTATGCTCCGCTGCCCAGGCCGGAACAAGGCCGGCGCTGGGAGGCGCTAGCTGACAAGCCCTTCGTCACCTACACGGTGGCCAACGGCCTCATGTTCATCCAGTACCTCGTGATCATCCTCCTGCTGCCGCTCTGGGTCGTGCATCACACCCACGCCCCGCGGTGGAGCATCTCCCTGTACGTCCTGATCAATACCATCTTCGTGGTCTTGTTCCAGGTCCGGGTCGGCCGGAACGTGGAGACCTTGCGGCAGGCGGGCGCGGGGCTGCGGCGCGCGGGCATCATCTTCCTGCTGAGCTGCTCGGCCATGGGCCTGGCCGCCGGCCTGCCCGGGTGGGCTGCGGCGCTGCTGCTCGCGACCGCTGTCACGCTGCACACCTACGGCGAACTGTGGCATGCCGCGGCGACCTTCGCCCTCGACTTCGGCCTGGCCCCCGAGCACGCGCAGGGACAGTACCAAGGACTGGCCGGAATCGGCAGCGGCGCCGGGGCTGCCGCGGCCCCCATCCTGCTGATCGGGGTATGCCTCAGCCTCGGCAGGCTCGGCTTCGTCGCGCTCGGGGCCTGCCTGGCACTGATCGGCTTCACCGGCCCGGCCCTTGCCCGCTGGGGCGAACGCACCAGGCCCGCCTCCGCACAGCCCGCGGACGTTCAGCCCCAGCAGGGCTGACCGGCGCGGTCATGCTCGCGCGGTGCCGGATTCCAGGACGTTCTTGAGGGTCGCCAGCTCAGCGTCCAGGGAACCGAGCAGGCCCTCGAACGCGTCATCGGGCAAGCCAGCTGGCTGAGTGATGGTGATCAGGAAGTCGGCGCCGCGCTCGTTGGCTACTACCCGGGCGGGGACCCTCGCCACCTCGCCGGTCTCGTCCCGGAAATCATGGTCGAGGATGCCTGTCGCTGCGTCGGCGTAGATGCGGAACTCGGCGGGCCCGTCAGGAGTGCTCATCTTCCACCAGCCCGGCTCACCGGCGGGTTCGACGGCTAGCACGCTGCTGACTGCCCAGCGCGGCCAGTTCGCGGCATCGGCGAGAAACGCGTGGACTTCGGGGACCGGCCGGTCAATCGTCACGTGCTTCGTGACGGAACGAGCGGGAGGTTCGCTATCGTTCACCCGAGGCCTCGGCCGAAGTACACCTCAACGTGCGATATCAGGTGGTCTTTGAATTCGAAGCGCTCGACGTTGGCGAAGCCCGGCCCGGCGAACTCGGCTGCCCGGTACCTGACCAGCGCACCGTCATTGTCAGCGCAGACGTCAATCAACGTGAAGGACTTGATGCGCTCGTGCGGGGGCCAGCATTTCTCGAAGTAGGCGACCCGGTCGATCTTGTCGTCGCCAGGGGTAGGGGCAGTGAAGGTAAAGCCGGGGTGAAGAACCTCTTCGATGGCAGGCCTGTCGTCATTGTCATAGGCCTGGTAATAGCGCCGGATCATCGCCAAGCGGTCGCTGGGACCTGATTCCATGTGAGCTCCTGACGTCGTAGCCGACACTACCAGTAACGCCTGCGGCTGTACCGGGACCTGCTCGAGGAGCACAGCGCGCCGCCCGGCCAGCGCTGACGCGGTGGCCGGGCGTTGACGCGCCCCGCTAGGGCGACTCGCGCCGATTTACTTGCGGAAATACCAATATTCTGGGACGAAGGTGTAGAGCGGGCTGAAGTGAACGCCGCTCAGCTTGCTTGAAATGGCCACGATCGTGTACTGGTCAGGCAGCCAGATGGCCGGGAGCTGCTGGTCGGTGTAGGTGGCGTACTGGTGGAAGATGGCCAGGCTGTCGCTGGTGTGGGTCAGGTTGATCAGCTTGTCTTCCGCCGGGTTGGAGTAGCTGCCCGAGTTCTCACCTGCCCCGGTTTCGAACAGCGACTCGCCGGTGGGCTCGAACCCAGGCCCATTGAACACCCAGTTGCCGTCGTACAGCGCGTCCCAGCTGCACTTGGGCCCCGGCTTGCACGGCGCGGCCTCGGCAAAGGCCGTCTCGGCCGGCTCCGCCTTGGTCGTGATGCGAATCCCGGCGCTTGCCGCGTCAGCCTGGTAGACGGCCAGCATCTGCGGGGTCTCGGCCAGCCCGATCAGCCAGTCGAACCGGAACGCCAGCTTGCGGCCCGCCGGGATGCCCGCGCCGCAGTCGGAGGCGGCGGTGCCTGGCCGCTCGCAGGTCATCACCTTGTTGACCTCGCGCCAGCCGTGGCTGGTCAGCAGCGACTTAGCCGTGGCGATGCTGAACGGGTAAGGCCCCTGCCCGCCGTTGGCCTGCTGGATCGCAGGTTCCCACTGGTTCGCCGGGGCGGTCGGCACGGCCCCGGCGCCCGGCACCGCGTAGCCATGGAACACCGAGGTGTCGATGGTCGGCTGGTCCATCGTGTACTGGAGCGCCTGGCGCACGTACAACTGCCTGAACACCGGTCCAAGCACCGGGTTGTTGTAGTTCAGCACGTAGTAGTAGATCGTGCTCTGGTAGAAGGGGGCCAGCTTGTAGCGTTTCCCTAGCGGGTTGGTGGCAGGCAGCTGCGAGCCGGCCGCCCGCTGCGGCAGGCTCGTGACGGGGACGAAGCCAGCCGAGACCTGCCCGTGCTGCAGCGCCGTGTACTGAGTCGTCTCGTCGGCGAAGGTCTTCATCAGGAGCTTCGCGAGGTGCGGCTTCGGGCTGCCGGAGTAGGCCCGGTTCGGCACGAACGTGGTGAGCTTGTTGAGGCTAAAGGCCGACAGCCGCCACGGGCCGTCCACGACGCCCCACAGCTTGCTGGTGGCGTACGTCTTGTAGCTCATGGCCTGGGCGGTAAGGAACTTGAACACCGCCGCGCACTTGGCCACGCTGCTTGCGCAGCCGCCGCTGCCTGGTGCCCCGGTCAGGCTGGTCACGTCCCAGGCCAGCGGCATCGGGGTGATCTCGGCGAGCTGGTTGTAGGTGTACCAGTAGCTGGAATAGCCGCGGTTCAGGTGCAGCGTGATCTGGAGCGGGCCGGTGATCTTGTACGAGACCAGGTTGTCGGGCAGCAGGCCGGGGGCGTACCCGGCGTAGCCGGCCGGCTCCGCCTTCATCATGTTCAGCCAGAACATGACGTCCCTGGCATCGACGGTCTCGCCGTCGGACCACTTCCAGCCCTTGAGGTTGACCACCACGGTCTTGCCGCCGTTCTCGTAGACCGGCGGGTATGCGGTCGACATATGGTAATTCACCGTGATGGAATTGCCGTCGTTGCCGAAGAAGTACAACGGCCGGTACATCAGCCACTGAAACAATTGCTGATTGATGAGGGAGTAGTTCGACGGTGGTATGTACGGCCAAATCCAGTTGGCCCCCACGCCGATCATGGGGTATGTCGCGACGCCGCCCTTGACCACCGCGTTGGCGGGCGCCGACTTGGGGCTGCTGCTACAGCCCGCCGAGGCTAGGGCGAGCGCCGTGATCGCGGCGGCGCCGACAATGATCCCACGAGGCCGCTTTCGCCATTCGTGCATGTCCCGCTCCTAATATGGTCGTACCCGGGACAGGTGAGCCCGAGCCGTCGAGCCGAGGTTAGGTTCTGGCCGCAGTCGGCGCGCCTTCGAGGTTGCGGCGAGCGGCGGCCGTGCGGGCGGCACGACCGCGACTTCGGCGCCACGGCGACGACGGTGGAAAATGGCCGGAAAAAGCATTGGGGTGCCTGTCGCCTCGTGCTCCGTACGTGCCTGTTCGCGTGGTTCGCTTGAGGCCGGCGCGGGCGCAGGGTGGTGCGGGGAGCGCCGCGCAACACCGAAGGTGCGCTCAGCACGGCGAGTGGCGACCGTGAGGGCATGGCCGGGCAGCTAGCTGCTGGTCGGCCGCATCGGCTCGGCCCTGAAGCACAAGGGGATGGGTAGCGAATGACGGAATCCTCGCTCGAGCGTGACAGGGAACCGAAGAAGTACCCGCTGTCGTACACCCAGGAGTTCTTCGTCCAGCTCGACCAGGGCGAGGAGGCCGGAGCGTTCGGCCTGCATTTCGTCATGGCCAGCGGGCTCCGCGTCACCGGCCCGGTGGACATCGCGGTGCTCCAGGGCGCGCTCGACGACGTGGTCGAGCGGCACGAGCTGCTCCGCACCGTCGTCGTCAGGGACTGCGACCAGCCGCATCAGCTTGTGCACCCGCCGTGCCGGGTCCCGCTGGAGGTCAGCGACATTCCGCCGGCCAATGACAAGTCGCGTGAGCTCATGGCCGAGGAACTGCTCATAGCGGCCGAGCTAGAGCAGATGAGCGCGAGCCAGATGCCATTGCTGCGCGCCAGGCTGTGCAAATTCGACGACCGGGACAGCCTGCTCATCATCAAGACGCACCATTCGACATCCGATGGCTGGTCAATGCAGGTCATCTTGCGCGACCTCGGGGAGTTCTACGCGGCCAGGGCGAGCGGCCGCCCGGCCAAGCTGCCGCCAGTCCGGCAATACCGCGACTACGTCGCGTGGCAGCGGGCGGGCGACGCGGACGCCGACGGCGGCGGTGCGCTGGCGTACTGGCGGGAAAAGCTCCGCGGCGCGCGCGAATTCACCGTGCCGGGCGACCAGGTGGCACCGGAGATCTATTCCAGACCCTATAGCCTGACCAACTACCCCGTCGGAGCCGACGTCGTCGCGGCGGCCTCTGAGCTCGCCACCGCTAGCCGCAGTTCCTTGTTCATGATGCTGCTGGCGGCCTGCTACGTGCTTGGCTACAAGATCACCGGCGCGACCGACCTGTCCATTCGCGCGTTCACCACCGGCCGCAACGAGCCACAGTTCCAGGACACCATGGGGTTGTTCATGAACCTGGTGCCGTTCCGCACCGACATCAGCGCGTGCACGAGCTTCCGCGACATCCTGGCGGCAGCCAGGGACACCTGCGTCGATGCGTACGCGCACGAGATCGCCTGGGGCCTGATCGAGCAGGAGATCCCGGAATTCACCAGGTCGCGGCGCGAGGATCCGCTGGCGACCGAGTTCATACTCGGGATGTTCCAGCCGCAGTTCGGCGACCCGGTCCTGCCGATCGCCGAGGGCGCGCAGGAGATCCGCGACCGGATCCTGCCCGAGCCCGAGCACCCGGACATCCCCAGGGGCCTGGTATGGAACCTGGACCTGCTCACGACCGGCGAGCTGGTCAGCGGGGTGCTGTTCAACCTCGACGATCTTGACGAGCCGACCGTGGACCGCTGGGCGGCGGACTTCAACCTGATCATCACGACCGCCGTCAGCGAGCCTGACCGGGACTGGCGGACGTTCTGACGCTGGTCAGAAGCGGTGGTTGGTATGGCTGAACTCGCCCTTGGTGAACACGAGGATCTTCGCGGGCGGCACCGCGTACACCAGCGCCTGCCCGCCGCCCGGGTGGTGAAACGCGCCGCTGTGCGCGCCGAACTGCCAGCGCCCGTCCCACTTGGTGGTCCATAGCTCGGCGAGGCGCTCGAGCACGGCGTCGTCGGTGACCCTGACGACATCGCCTTCGATCACCACGTCCATGCCCTCGTTCCACCCGTTCCGGCCGGTCATCAAGATCACGTGCGGGTTAGCCGTGAGGTTGACGTGCTTCTGCTCCTCGGCGCCGGTGCAAAAGTGAATGGCCCCGTCCAGCCATACCGCCACGAGCGGGGTGACGTGCGGGCGGCCGTCCGCCCGGACCGTGCAGATCCAGAACAGCTCCGCCGCCTCGATCGCCGCGAGGGTGTCCTCCCAGCTGGTCGCCACCGTGCCAGGATCGCTGTATCGGGCATCGATTTCGGTCGCTGGCGTGGTCACCTGGGCTCCCTTCCGAAGGAGTAAGCGGAGATCAATCCTAGCGGAAACCGGCCGCTGGCCCTGATCGAGTATTGCCCTATGAGAGCCTTGACGGTGATGCCTGCCCGCCCGCACCGGTGACCCTGCTGTGAGGTAGGAATGCCCAGACTGAACCTCGCGAGTGCGTTAAGGTCCGTCATCGGTGAGCCAGGCCCGAGCCGCGCGTACCTCATGGCGACGTTCATCAACATCGTCGGGTTCGGGCTGATCGTTACCGCCATGACGCTGTTCGGCACCAGGGTGCTCCACCTGTCGACGGCGAAGACCGGCCTGGCGCTGACGATCGCCGGTCTCGTCGGCCTGCTCGCCGCCATCCCGATGGGCGCCCTGGCCGACAGGCACGGGCCTCGCGAGATGCTCCGGCTGTCCCAGCTCGTCCTCGCCGCCGTGGCGTTCTGCTACCTGTTCATACACAACCTCATGGGCTTCGTCATCGTAGCCGCCCTGGACGTCTCTGCCACGAACTCCTCGCTAGCCGCAGACGGGGCGCTGCTGCGCCGGGTCGGAGGCGAGGACGCGGCCGCCTTCCGCGCGAAGGCACAGGCGGTCATCAACCTGGGCATCTCGCTCGGCGTGATTGGCACAGGCGTCGCCGTCCAGATCAATACCCCGGCCGCGTACCGCGCGCTTTTCCTGCTCCACGGCCTGACCTGCCTGGCCGACGTGGCGGCGCTGAGCCGGCTGCCGAGGTACCAGCCGCTCCAGGGAGCGCAGGATGGGTCGCCGTTGGCAGTGCTGAGGGACCGGCCGTTCGTCGCCTACACCGCGCTGTCCGGCGTGATGTTCATGCAGTACTCCGTGCCGCTCCTGCTGCTGCCCGTGTGGATCGTGTTCCACACCCACGCGCCGCGCTGGAGCGTCTCGCTCATCACGCTGATCAACACCACCCTCGTGGTGCTCTTCCAGGTCCGGATCGGCAGGAAGGTCGTCACGCTCAGGCAAGGCGGCGCCGCCCTGCGCCGGGCCGGGGTGACGTTCCTGTTCAGCTGCTCGGTCATGGGCCTGGCAACTGGCGTCCCCGCGTGGGCCGCGTTGCTTGTGCTTGCCTTCGCCATCGCCCTGCACACCTACGGCGAGCTCTGGCACGCCTCGGCATCGTTCGCGCTCGACTTCGGCCTGGCCCCGGCGCACGCCCAGGGGCAGTATCAGGGCCTGATCGGCGTCGGCAACGGCCTGGGCCAGGCCGCGGCTCCCGTGACGCTGATCGGGCTCTTCCTCAGCCTTGGCAGGCTCGGCTTCGTCCTGCTCGGAGCCTGCTTCGCCCTGTTCGGCCTGCTCGGCCCCATCGTGGCGAGGTGGGGTGAGCAGACCCGGCCTGCCCCTGCCGGGCCTGACGTCGAGGCAGAACTGACCGCCACCGACTGACCTCAGGTAGCCCGAGCCGGCCGGCGCGGCCCGAGTGATGTCACACTCGCACCTGACCGCCGGCCGGCTCGCGCTGCCCGGGGTGGCCGTTACTTGGTGTAGTAGTAATACTCCGGCAGCGTCGTGTCGAGCGGGTTGAGTACCACGTCGTGCAGCCGGGCGTTCACCTCCCAGACGGCGTACTGATGGGGTAGCCAGATGAACGGCAGCTGCGCGGCCGCGTAGTTGGCGTACCTGTCGAAGGCAGCCATGCTGCTGCTGGTGTGGGTCAGGTCGATCAGCTTGTTCATGACGGCGTTGGAGTAGCCGCCCTGGTTGCCGTCGGCCCCGGTCTGGAACAGCGCCTCACCGGTCGGCTCGTAACCAGGGCCGTTGAAGATCCAGAATCCGTAGGACAGCGCGGTCCAGGCACACTTGGCTCCCGCCTTGCAGGGCAGGTCCTGGGTGAACATCTGGAGCAAGGTCTTGCCGGCCAGGCTGATCTTGATGCCGATCTTGGCGGCATCGGCCGCGTATATCCCGAACGCCTTCGGGGTTCCGCTGTTGCCGATGACCCAGTCGATGGTGAACGTGAGCCTGCGGCCCGCCGGAATGCCCGCGCCGCAGTCGGACGGGCCTGTGCCAGGCCGCTGGCAGGTCTGCACGCCGCCGACGTCGCGCCAGCCGTGGCTGGCCAGCAGCGCGCTGGCCTTGGCCAGGCTGAACGGATACAGGCCGTTGCCGCCGTTGGCCCGCATCGCAGCAGAGATCCACGGGTTGGCCGGGGCGTTGGGCAGGGGGCCGGTTCCTGGGATCGCGTACCCCTTCCAGACCTTGCTGATGATCCCTGGCTGGTCCAGCGCGTACTCAAGCGCCTGGCGCACGTAGAGCTGGCGGAACACCGGGCCGATCACCGGGTTGGTGTAATTCGGGATGTAGAAGTAGATCGAGTATTGCCAGAACTGCTGCCACTTGAACCGGGGTCCGAGCGGATTGACTTTCGGCAATATCTGGCCGGGCTTGAGCTGCGCCAGCGCCGAAGTCGCGACGCGCCCCATGCTTGCCTGGCCGGATTTCTCCGCGTCGAAGATTACCTTGTCGCTGTTCTTCGTTACCAGGCTGAACTTTGCGATCGATGGCTTGGGGCTGCCGGAGTACGCCGGGTTCGGCACGAATGTGTCCGGCCCGTGCAGCAAGCTGAATGCCGCCAGGCGCCATGGCCCGTCGACGACGCTCCACAGCTTGCTCGTGGTGTAGGTCTTGTAGTCCATGGCCTGGGCGGTCAGGAACTTCCACACCGCTGGGCACTTGGCGACGCTGGTCGCGCAGCCGCCGCTGCCAGGCGCGCCGGCCAGGCTGGTCACGTCCCAGGCCAGTGGCATCGGGGTGATCTCGGACAGCTGGTTGTAGGTGAACCAGGAGACCGAGTAACCCCGGTTCAGGTGCAAGGTCACCTGGAGCGGACCGGTCATCTGGTACGACACCAGGTTGTCGGGCATCAGGCCGGGCACGTACCCGGCGTAGTTGTCCTTCTCGGCCTTCATCATGTTCAGCCAGAACATCACGTCCCTGGCATCCACGGTCTCGCCGTCAGACCACTTCCAGCCCTTGAGGTTGATCACAACGGTCTTGCCTGCGTCGGAGTACACGGGCGGATCGGCTGTCGACAGCGGGTAGTTCACCGCCGTCGAGGTGCCGTCGTTGCCGAACAGGTATAGCGGCCGGTACATCAGCCACTGGAACTGCTGTATGTTGGCCGTCGTATCCTGAACGCCGGGCACGAACGGCCAGATGAAGCTCGCCGACGGCGCCAGGAACATGTACGTTACTGAGCCGCCCTTGATCCTGACGTTGCTCGCTGGTTTCTGGCTGCTGCTACAGCCCGTCGCGACCAGCGCGATCACCCCCAACGCGACCGCGCCCAGGCGGGCCACCCTAAGCCCAGGCTCCCTCCCGCGCATCCTGATTAACATTCCACACTCCTTTGTCATCGGAATGTCCCTGACTTATCCGCAGGCTAAGAATTGGCTGACGGCCGCGCTCCTTTCAGGTTGCGCCTCTCCGAATTAACGGCCTGATAGTAGCGGGACGATTTTGCCCAAAACCGGCTTTGGTTTGCTTGTGTCGCTGCCAGGGTGGAGTCATGCACTTCATCGAACGGGCGGCGGCGGAAATCGGCGCCATCCGGCCGACCGACAGAACGGACATCCGGCTACAGTTGCCTGATGCAGCCTGGACCGCGCGGGACCGAGCACGGCCGGCCAGGCGTCGTGCTCGGCGTGCTCTCGCTGTCGGCGATGGCCTACGCGGTGCTCAGCTCCGAGGTGATCCCGGCGCTCCCGGCGCTGCAATCGAGCTTGCGTACCAGCGAGACGGGCGTGACCTGGCTGCTCACCGGGTTCTTGCTGTCGGCGTCGGTGGGCACGGCGATCATCGGCAAGCTCGGGGACATGTACGGCAAGCAGCGACTGCTCGTGTGGACGCTGCTGATCCTCACCGCGGGGACGCTGCTCGCCGCCGTGTCGAGCTCGCTGGCCCTGCTGACCGTGGCGAGGATCGTCCAGGGAGTGGCCGGCGGGATCTTCCCGCTGTCGTTCTCGATTGCCAGGGACGAGTTCCCGCCCAGCCGGGTCGCCGGGTCCATCGGCCTGATGTCGGCCATCCTCGGCGCGGGCGGGGGCCTCGGGCTCGTCGTGGGCGGGCTGATCGACGAGCACCTGAGCTGGCACTGGCTGTTCTGGAGCCCGCTGCCCGCGATGGTGCTTGCGGCGGCGTGCGCGTGGCGGTACATCCCCGAGTCACCTGTTCGCTCGGCCGGGCGGGTCAACTGGACCGCCGCGCTGCTGCTGACGGCCGGGATGTCGAGCGTGCTCATCGGGATCGCCCAGACCACCGTGTGGGGCTGGACCGCCCCGCGCACGCTGGCGCTGCTGCTGGCTGGCCTGGCCTTGTGCGGAGCGTGGATCGCCGCGGAGTTGCGCAGCGACAATCCGCTGATCGACATGGCGATGATGCGCGTGCGCGGGGTGTGGACGGTGAACCTGGCCGCGTTCCTGGTAGGGGCGGGCCTGTACGCGTGCTTCCTGCTGCTCCCCCGGTTCGCCGAGCTGCCGACGAGCACGGGCTTCGGGTACGGCGCGTCGGTCCTGGTGGCCGGGGAGTACCTGCTGCCGTGCGCGCTGGGCATGAGCGCGGCCGGCTCGCTGGCCGGGCGCGTCGAGCGGCGCTTCAGCTCCCGGCAGGCGCTGGTGGCCGGGGCCGCGATCAGCGCGGTCGCGTGCGCGTGGCTGGCGATCTCCAGCCGCCACCTTTATGACATTCTCGGCAGCTCGACGCTGCTCGGCGTCGGGATCGGGCTGGCGTTCGCCGCGCTAGGCAACCTGATCGTGCAGGCGGTCCCTGCGGATCAGACCGGCGCCGCCAGCGGCATGAACACCGTGCTGCGCACGCTGGGCGGCGCGGTGGGCGGCCAGGTCTCTGCCACGTTCGTGGTGGCCAGCACGGCGCGCGACGGCCTGCCTGCCCTGACCGGATTCACCAAGACGTTCGTCATGTGCGCCCTGGTGCTCGCCGGGTGCGTCGTGGCCGGCCTGGCGATCCCGGCTCAAGCACGGCCGGTCGCGATCGCGCTGCCGGTCCCGGCCACGCAGCCGACGCAGGACACGCCGTAGGGACAAGGAAGGTGGCCGCGCCATGACGCATCCCCAGGGACAAGGAGCCTACGTCTGCCCGTACTGCCGGCTGCCGAGCGACGGCACGGCGGTCGCGTGCGTGCGATGCGGCGCGCCAGTCGACATCAGGCTCAGGGTGTCGCACTCGGGCTGGCTGGAACAGCCACCGATCAAGGACATGGCCCGGCTGCACTTCAACCGGTCCACCTGCCAGATCAGCGGGAGCTACGTCCCTGTCGCCGAGATGAACCTGCACCAGGAAGACTGGGTCTACTTCTCCCACCACGTGCTGCTGCACACCGATCCGGGCGTGGCGCTGCGCACGATGAAGATGGCCAGCGGCTGGAACAGGCGACTCGCCGGGATGCCCCTGTACCTGATGACCGCCCAGGGACCTGGGCACATCGCGTTCAGCGCCGATCATCCCGGCGAGACCCTCGCCGTGCCTTTGCAGGCCAACCAGTCCGTCGACGTCACCGAGCACCGGTTCTTGCTGGCCACAGGCAACGTCGGCTATCAGTGGCACAAAACCGGGGTATGGTTCACCACCAAGAGCGGCGACGATACCGAATGGCACTACCCGGCTGGCCGGTTCATCGACCGCTTCACGGCAGCGCAGGTGCCAGGACTCCTGCTGCTGCACGCCCCAGGGAACGTGTTCGTGCGGGACCTGCGATCCGGCGAGCGCATCTTGCTACAGCCGTCCGCGCTGATCTACAAGGACCCCGTGGTCAGGATGTCCCTGCATTTCGAGTACCCGCGAGGGCAATACTGGTTCAGCTCGGCCCGCCGGCAGGCCAAGTCGATCTGGCTTGCCATGCAAGGGCCTGGCCGCATCGCCGTGCAGTCGGTCTTCCGTCGCCAGGAAACGGTGGGCACCGTCCACCGCAGCTCCTCCGCCACCAGGCACGCGTGGTAACCCAGGCAGGCTGCTCGCGATCAGTGAACCGGGTCGCGCGGGCAGTTGTGGTAGACGGCGAGCCGCCACGTGTCCCCGTCCTTGACGAGGATCCAGGACGCGCGGATGGCCTCCTTGGTCGACACCTTGTTCTCGCCGGGCATGAGCACGCCGCCCACGGTTATCAGGGCAACGGCGCCGGCGCCGAGCGGCTTGATGTCGAGCGGCGTTCCCGTGACGCTGGTTCCCTGGTACTTGCCTGCGTACTCGGCCTCCATGTACTTCCGGATCTCATCGCGGCCCTTAATGTACACGCCAGGCAGGATTAGCGTCCCATCCTCGACGAATAGCATGGAGAAAGCCTCGGCGTCGTGTGCTTCCCAAGCCGTGACCAGCCGGATGGGTACGGAGGAGAGCTCTGCCTTGAGCGTGGGGGACATCGCAGGCTTGGCTGGCGCGGACGTCTTTGTCGTCATGCTTCTTCTCACTTCCCGTGGAGGACCCGGACTCACCGGAGGACAAATTGGGTCAGCGACTCGATACAAATGTATTAGCCCGGGGGTCTTTGTTCCTCTCTCACGATGCTGCGTGCGGGGTGGAGTTTCTTCTCCCAGGGTGCTGTCGCCCAGGTTGCCCTCGGGCCGGCCTGAGTGCCCCCGCCCGCGCCATTGCGGGCGGGGGCAGCCCCGGCGGCCAGGGCACGCGCGTGCCTAAGTTATCTAGGTACCTGTCGATCGCCCTGACCGTTGGGTTGCTCATGAAGCCCTTCAGGCTGATCTTGATGTCCATCTGCTCCATCAGCCTGGCCACCAGGACGGT
>JASIBM010000560.1 GCA_030045175.1 Streptosporangiaceae bacterium
GGCTAGTTGTTCATGTGTTGTTCATGACCAAGGTGACATTCATCACGGGGTGCCGGGTGAGGGCATCCTTCGGATGAAGTCGAAATATCGGCTTGATCAGCTCTATGCTGTTCTAAATTGATTGCCTCGTCGACGCGCCCCTGCGAGTGTGAGCCCTGTGAAACTGAATGTGAGCCCCGCCAGGCGGGTTACCCTCAGGATGGTCGCCGCCATGGCGGCGCCCGTGCTGATAGCCGCCCCATCATCTGGTCCCGTGGTCAACGCCAGCGCGGCCGCGATCGCACCGGCCGGCGCCACGCACGCGACGTCTGCGCACGCGACGCTTGCCCGCTCGCCTGAGCAGGCCGGCGTCCGCGAGGCGGCCTTGCGCGCGGAGGTCATGCGCCTGCAAGCGCTCGGCCTGCATGGCCCCGTCGTGTCCGAGCTGGCCGCCCACCTCGCCGCCCAGGGCACCGGATTGACTAGCACCGGATTGACTAGCACCGGATTGACTAGCACCGGGCCGATCGCCGGGGTCACCAGCGGCACGATCACGGGCGTGGTCCGAGGCACGGGCGACCTGGCACTGCGCGGCGTATGCGTGACAGCGACGAGCCACGCAGGCGCCGCAAGCACCGCCGTTCAGAAGGGCCAGGTGGGCCGCGTGGGCACCGGGTTCGCGATTACCGGGCCGGACGGGCGATACGTCCTGACCGGCCTGCGACCCGGACCGTACACCCTGTCCTATCGCGACTGCGCCGCACCCGGCCGCTACCTCAGCCAGTGGTCCGGCGCCACCGCGTGGCCGGAACTTGCCAAGCCGGTCAGCGTCAGCGCCGGCCAGGTGCAGGTGGCCCCGCCCGTGACGCTGCGGTCTGCCACGTCAGCCGCGCTGCTTACCTCCCAGCCACAGTTGCTTACCTCCCGGCCGCACCCGGGCTGGATCATCAGCACCAGCCACGCAGCGAGCGCGGGCGGCGGTCGCATATCGGGGATAGTGAGCGGCAACGGCAACCCGCTCAAGGACATCTGCGTCATTGTGTGGCGACTGGTACACCACGGGGCCGTCGGGGTCGGCACGAAGACCTCGCGCACCGGCAGTTACTCCGTCGGCGGACTGCGGCGCGGTCGATACCAGGTCGAATTCGGCGCCAGCCTGGGCTGCCAATCATCGTCTAACTGGCTGCCGCAGTGGTACAACGGCGTCAACGAGTCAGGCAACCCATTCTCGTCGTTCAAGCCGACCACCATCGTGCTCAAGGCCGGCCAGAAGCTGGCGGGTATTGACGCCCACCTCAAGCTGGGCGGCCAGATCTCTGGCATCGTGACAGGCAAGTCAGGCAAGGGCCTATCCGGGATCTGCGTTCAGGTGGGCGAAGCTGTCCGCGATGGGGCCATCGGCATCGATTTCCAGACCGGCCGATCTGGCCGCTGGGCACTGCACGCCGTCTCGCCCGGTCGCTACACGGTCGAATTCAGCACCGGCTGCAAAAACAAGGGTAACTACGCCCCGCAGTGGTGGCGCGACTCGCCGACAGCGGAGCACGCGACCAAGATTCACATCGTCGGCCCCGAGATCGCTGGCGACATTGACGCGAAGCTCCAGCCCGGCGCGGCGATAACGGGCGTCGTCAGCGAGGGCAATGCCCCCAGCCAGCCGCTGAGCGGGGTCTGCGTGAGCGCGACCAGTCGCGACGGCTCGGTCAACGTAACCGCGTCGACCACGTCCGATGGGAGTTACCGCATCGATGGCCTTGGGGCCGGACGGTATCAGCTCTTCTTCGACCCGACGTGCGGCGACAGCATCACCACCATGTACCTCAGCGTCAACGAGGTGGTGACCACTCGCGCCGGCGCCACCAAGGCCGGGGTCAACGTGCTCTTGCCGATCGGGGCCGGCGTATCAGGCACGGTGACCGACTCCCACGGCAATCCGCTGCCCGGCATCTGCGTCGAGGTCGCGAACCAGCAAGGTGGCGGCGGGGCGGTGACCGGCGCCGACGGCACGTACACGATCGAGGGTGTGCCCGCCGGTCCCTACCAGATGCAGTTCGCCGGTGGCTGCGGTAACTCGGGCAGCTACGCGCCGCAGTACTACAACGACGAATCCAACCCGTTCGACGCCGATTACCTCACGCTGACCACCGGCGACATCACCCCGTCGGTCGACGCGGCGATGCAGCCGGGCGGCACGATCTCCGGCGTCGTCACCAACCAGGCCGGCCATCGGCTCGGCGGGATGTGCGTCGCGGTTGAGGGCCAGTCGATCGCCGGCGGATTCGGCTTCGGGCTCACGAGCAAGGGCAATTTCCGTATCCCGAACCTGGCCCCAGGCCTGTACGCGGTCGAGTTCGGCTGCGGCGGCATATACGCCAGCCAGTGGTTCAAGTCGATGACCTACTCACCCGACTGGGTTTCCGTCAGTCCGGGAACGGTGACCCGCGGCGTCGACGCGGCGCTCAGCCTCGCCGGGACGATCTCGGGCGTCGTCACCGACCAAGCCGGTCACCCGCTGTCCGGCATCTGCGCGGCACCGTTCCCGCTGCCGATCCCGGCGAACGCCAGCGTGCAGGCCTTCGTCACCAGCCGCGATGGCGCCTATCGGGCCACCAGCCTCGCACCAGGCACCTACGCCGTGGAGTTCGGTCCCTGCCTGGGCCACCCGCAGTACGGCAACCAGTGGTACCGCGGCAAGACCACGCTGGCGGCTGCGACCAGGGTGCGGGTGACCAGCGGCGGCGCCGTCAAGGGCATCGGCGCGGTCATGACCGTGGGCGGATCGATCACCGGCCAGATACGCGCGGCCGGCACGAACGAGCCGCTGCGTGGCGCCTGTGCGGTCGCCATCGACAATGCGGCGGAGACAGGCTTCGAGGCCGAGACCAACGCGACCGGCCACTACACCATCGAGGGCCTGGCCACGGGGAATTACCAGCTCTTGTTCGCGCCCTGCGACGGCCAGAACCTGGTAACCATCACCAGGCCGGGCACGGTGCACGTGACCGCGCCGCGCGTGACGACCCACATCAACGCGGCGCTGCCGGCCGGCGGCACCGTCTCAGGAACCGTGCTCGGCGGCTCGCCGACGGCGACGCCCCAAGAGGGCGTCTGCGTCGACATCGTGCCGACCAACCCGAACGGGACCTACGGCGAGGCCGTCACCGCGGCCGACGGCACCTACACGGCGACCGGCCTCCCCACGGGCAGCTACCAGGTCTTGCTCGGCGATCCGACCTGCGGACTCAACACCGCGTTCACGCCGAACTGGTATAACGGCAAGCCGTCGCAGTCCACGGCGGACACGATCACGGTGACCCAGGGCTCGACCACCAGCGGGATCGACGCCAGCTTGCTGCCCGGTGGGCTGGGCGCGATCTCGGGCACGGTGACCGGGCCGTCGAGCGCGCCGGTCGCCGGCGAGTGCGTCACCGCGTTCAATATCAGCGCCGCGCTCAGCCCGTTGTTCAATGGCGGGCTGCCGGAGATCGCCGTAACCCAGGCGGACGGCAGCTACTCGCTTGGCTACCTGCTGCCAGGTACCTACAAGGTCGAGTTCAGCACCGGTTGCGGCGCGTCGAAGTTCGGCACGCAATGGTGGGACGACGCCTCGACGGAGTCCGCCGCGACCACGATCACGGTCTCGGGCAACGCCACGACCACGGGGATCAACGCGGGCCTGCAACCCTGACCGCCGGGCCGCAGGGGCCGGGCGTCGCCCGGCCCCTGCGGCTTCACTACGAGGGGGCGCTAGCTGAACAGCACGTAGGCCTTGCGTATCGGCTCGTGGATCAGCCAGGTGCCCGTCCAGCCGCGCGGGAACACCGCCATGTCCCCCGCCTTGACCTCGTTCGGCTCGCCGCCCTCCGGGGTCACCGTCATCCGCCCGGCCAGGATGTGCACGAATTCGTGGTTCTCCAGCGTCCAGTGGGACGGGCCAGGCGTGCACTCCCAGACGCCGGCCTCGTTGTCGCCGTCCTGCCACAAGGTCACGCCGCGCGTGCTCATTTCCGCGCCATCAGGCCCAGGGCCGGTCGCCTCGGCGAGCGGGCCCCAGTCTTCGAGCTCGGCGGTGGCCGCGGCCTCGAGGTGCGGGGTAAGCGCCGTGAAGTCGGTCATCGAGGATCGTCCTTTCGTCACGTTTGACGTGGGTTTGGTTACGCAGGCGTAGCCGCGTCCTGCGGGAACGGCAGCGCGATCGGATCTGTCGCCAGCGCGCTGCGACCGGCCTCGTCGAACCGGCCGAGCCCGATCTGGCTCACGTCGACCACGGGCGAGCTGCCGGTGAGCGCCACATCCGCCGCGGCGCGGGCCACCGCCGGGCCCCACATCATCCCGTGCCCGCCGGCACTGGCGACGACGGCCCCTTTCCTATCCTGGCCATTGATCATCGCCGGGCCGATGATCGGTAGGTGGTCAGGCGTGTAGTCGATCGTCGCCGCCCAGGTGCGGCGGAGCCCGAGCCCGGCCGTGACAGGGACGAGCTCGGCCAGTCGCTCCCGCATCCGGGCCAGGTACGGCTCGTCGACGCGGCGAGCCTCGCCCGGCGGCTCGTCCGGGTTCGACATGCCGAACAGCATGCCGCCCTCCTCGGGCCGCCAGTACAGGCCGGCCGCCACGTCGAACAGCATCGGCAGCCTGGCCGGGGCGAGATCGGGGTGCGGCTCGGTGACCGCGACCTGATGCAACACCGCGCCTGCCGGGACGCGGACGCCCGCCAGCCGCCCGACCTCGGCGAGCTCGGGCCCGCCGGTGAGCACCACGAGCGGGGCGGAGATCGGCCCCGCCGACGTCGTCACGCCGGTCACCGCGCCGTCATCGGCTGTGATCAGGCCGGTGAACCGGGTTCGCTCCCTGACCTGCACCCCGGTCGTGGCCAGGGCGACGCTGTAGGCGATGACGTTGCGCGGGGGATGCAGGTAGCCGTCGTCCGGGCAGTACGTCGCGCCGAGGGTAAGGCCGGGCGCGAGCGCCGGGTTCAGCTCGTCGGTCTCCTCCGGCGAGAGCCACCGCACGTCAATGCCGAGTCCCTGCTGCATCGCCATCCGCTCGCGCGCGGCCGCCAGGTCGGCGTCGGTGAAGCACGGCAGCACGTACCCGTGCGGCGTGAATCCCGAGTCGATGCCGAGCTCGTCGGCCTGCCTCAGGTAGAACTGCCGCGACCACTCGCCCAGCCTGACCGCCCACGGCGTGCCGCCTTGCGTCCGAACGATCCCGGCCGCGCGGCTGCTCGCGCCCTGCCCGAGCGTGTCCTTCTCGAGCAGCACGACCCGCGCCAGGCCGTCCGCGCGCAGGAAGTACGCGCACCACGCGCCGACGGTTCCGCCGCCCACGACGACCGCGTCCGCTGTTGAGACCATTGGCATGCCGCCGATGCTGACATAGACTGAACGTTCAGTCAAGACTGGGTAAGGTTGGCCTGGGAAAGGGGATACATGTACAGCCTGTCGCAGGCAGACCTCGACGTACAGGCGCGGGCTCGCCGGTTCGCCGACGAGTTGATCCCGCACGAGCCCGCTGCCGAGCTCGCCGGGGGCGAGGTTCCGCCCGACGTGGAGGCGGCGCGCAAGGCGCGCGCGATGGAGCTAGGGCTGTACGCGGCGAACCTGCCTGCGGAGCTCGGTGGCGGCGGATGCACGTCCTTGCAGCAGGTTCTGATCCAAGAGCAGGTCGGCCGCGTCACCAACGCGCTCGCCTGGGTGTGCGCGACGCCGCCGGGCTGGCTGCCCGCGGTCGCCACGCCAGACCAGATCGAGCGCTACGTCAGGCCGGCCGCGCGGGGCGAGCGGGACGAGTGCTACGCGATCACCGAGGAAGGCGCCGGCTCGGACGTGGACGCGATCGAGGCGACGGCCAAGCGGGACGGCGACCACTACCTGCTCAACGGCGTCAAGTGGCACGTGACGTCGTTCAACTCGGCGGACTACGCGTTCTTCCAGGGCAAGCTCGATGGCGGCGAGCACGCCGGCGAGCACGCGATGTTCCTCGTCGACCTGCCGAGACCGGGCGTGCGGGTCGTGCGCACCCCGGCGTACGCGCACACGCTCGGCTCTGCCCACCACCATCCGATCGTGGCGTTCGAAGACGTGCGCGTGCCTGCCACGCAGCTTGTCGGGGCCGAGGGCGACGGCATGAGCTTCGCCTACGAGTGGTTCAGGTTCGAGCGGCTGATGGTGGCCGCCCGGTGCCTGGGCGCCGCCGAGCGCCTGGTGGCCGAGATGACCGCGTTCGCATCGGAACGGGTCGTGCGCGGGCGGCCGATCGCCGAGCTTGGCCTGGTGCAGGGAATGCTTGCCGACAGCCTGACCGAGCTGTTCGCCGCGCGGTCGCTGACGTATGAAACGGCGCGCGGGATCGACGCGGGGGCCGACGTGAAGGTGCAGCACGCCCAGTGCTCGATGGCCAAGCTGTACGCCTCCGAGATGGCAGGCCGGGTCGCCGACCGGGCGGTCCAGGTGTTCGGCGGGCGCGGCTACATGCGCGAGTACGCGGCCGAGCGGTTCTACCGCGAGTTGCGGGTCGAGCGGATCTGGGAGGGCACAAGCGAGGTGCAGCGCTCGATCATCGCCGACCAGATGCGCAAGCGCGGCCCCGGTCGCCTCGCCTGACCCGGCCGCCGTCGCGACCGCTGCCCCCGCCCGCGCCGCGCCCGCCCGTCTTTCATGATCGCGAAGACTTTTGGGTTGCCGGTGACACAAAAGTCTTCTGCTTACGAGAACCATGCTTTTCTCGGCGGTAGCGTGGAACGGCCGAGGTCGTCGGACGGGAGGGGATTGCGCCATGGTCGTGGAGACGCTGGTGGCACTGGCGGGAAACGCGCTGGTCCAATCGATGGTGACCGACGGCTGGGAAGGCGTGCGGCACAAGGTCGCTAGGCTATTCGGGCGAGGCAAGCCGGACCCGGCGATCGAGAAGCGGCTGGACACGACCAGGGATCAGCTCACCGCGACGCCGCCAGACAAGCTTGATGCCGTCCAGGCCAACCTGGCCCAGCAGTGGCAGACCAGGTTCGCCGACCTGCTGGCCGACCACCCGGACGCACAGGCGGAGCTGGAAGCCTTGGTCGAGGAGATCCGCCCGAGCGGACCAGTGACCGCCACCGATCACTCGGTAGCGGCGGGCCGGGACGTGAACGTGACCGCCAGCGGCGGGAGCGTCGCGGCCGGGGTGATCCACGGGAACGTGACGCTGCCGGGCACTCCCCCGATCGGCCCGGCCAACGGCTAGCCGGCGGACGTGGCGGCA
>JASIBM010000561.1 GCA_030045175.1 Streptosporangiaceae bacterium
GCACAGCAAGGGCCCCACGTTGGGCTTCACCATGGCGAGGCGGCGCGGGATTTACCCGGATTGCCCCTTGTGCCCGGCCCGGTCTGACGCTGACCGAAGCCTGGGCCACCGCGTCATCGAGGACCGTCGCGAGCGGGCGGGTGACGTCAGCGCCCGGCACCGGCCATGCGCGCCGGCCGACGGCGGGGCGTTCGCTGGCTTGTCACGGCTAGTCATTTCGGGTGGTTTCTGAGCGAGCTCCAGCCGTCGCGGCGGGGCAGGGCTGACGCCGGTTTCTCTTTACTCACGGGCCTTCCGGGGCCTTGCCGACGCTCAGGCATGAAATAGCCTCATCGAGTCGTATCAGTATGTTTATAGATTTAATAAGATAACGTGCGACCGGTTTCTGCAGGTCAGAAGCGTCAGACCCGGCCGGGCAGCCGCCGACTGCTGCCTAGCCGGGCGGAGATCCGGCAGTTAGGCAGGTAGTGAGGTCAGCCTCATCCCGTCAGGCAGCAAGCAGGCCAGCAAAGCGGGCGGGACGGCACCGCGTCCCGTCCAGGGGTCCCCGGACCATCAAGCTCATCGGCGGTGTCCTGGCAGCCGCGCTGCTCGGCGCCGTCGCTGGCCACCTGGCCCAGTCGCGGCAACCAGGCCAGGTGGCGAGCGGCCCGGCCGCCTATGGCCGGCCTGCCCTGCCGCTGGACGACAAGATGGCTGGCGGGTCTGGCGACGCCCGGACCATGCGGCGGGCTGGCGGCAGCAAGAGCAGTACTGGCGGCAGCAAGAGCAGCCAGGCAGCCAAGGGCACCAGGCAGCGGCAGCCCGCAACGGCAAGGCCGACGCCGCCAGGCAACGCGACCAGGACACCACCGCCAGGCAGCGCGACCAGGACACCACCGCCAGGCAACGCGGCCAGGACACCACCGCCAGGCAACGCGACCAAGACACGGCCGCCAGGCAGCACGGCCAGGACGCCGCCACCAGGCAACGCGACCAGGACGACGCGCACGCCCTCGGCGACCCGCCGGCTCGGGGCACCTACGCGGTCCAGGCAATCCTCCGGCGGCAGCACCGCGACCCTCAGATCGGCGGTACAGCAGGACATCGCCAACGGCAACTATCTGCTCGCCGTCGGCCAGTACTTGGTCGAGCATGGCTACTCGCGCGCCGCCGCCGCTGGCATTGCCGGGTGCGTCGACGGTGAGTCCGCCGGGGATCCCGAGGCAGTCGGGAGCGGCGGCGGCGGCCTGATCGGCTGGACACCGATCAGCTCGGCCCAGCCCAACCCGAACATCATCACCGGCAACGCCGCGCAGGACATGAGCACGCAACTCGCCGACATCTTGTACTACAACTCGAGCGAGATCGGCCAGTCGCTTGTGGACCAGCTCAACGACATCAGCGACCCAGTCGCTGCCGCCGACTTCTACTCCCTGAACTTCGAGAAGCCGGCCGTGATCTACTCCGATGTAAGGCCACCGGTGGCACAGCAGATCTTCTCCGAGCTCGGCGGCTTATCACCGCCGCGGACCGCGCGCGCTCGCGGATCATTGTCACAAAACAAAAGCTAACATTCTTTTGCAACAGGACGCCCGCGCTCGGTCCCGCTCGCGGGGCGTCCCCTGGGCTGCCCGCCGGCCTGGCAGGAGCCGCGCGGGCGGCTGGCGTTTGGCACGGTTGCGCCGCGCAGGGGCGCGGCCAGGGCTACCGCTGACCGGGCGGCGCGTAGTCGTACCTGTACACGACGCGGACGCCGGCGCGGGCGACAAGCTCGGCGTACTCGATGACCGCGTCGCCGGCGGCGAACCGGCGGCTGTGCACGACGGTGACCGGCTGGCCGCGCTTGATCTCGAACTCCCTGGCCTCGGCCGAGGTCGGCGGCCGGGCCGACACCCAGTCCTCGCCCCAGGCCGGCTGATAGCCCGCGACGTCCTCAGTCAGCCGCGCCTTGCCAAGCAACTCCGGCACGGCGACGGCCATCGGCCCGGGGAACCACGACGTCAGGACCGCCGTCAGGACCCCGTCCCTGGTGGTGACCTGGCGGCGCCAGACCACCTCGGCCCGCGGTTCGGTGCCGAGCTGCGCCGCGACGTCGTGCGGCGCGGGGACCAGCCCGGCGTCGGTCACCCGGGCCATGTCCCCCGGCCGGGCCGGGCTGCGGGTAGCCAGCGTGATCAGCAGCGGCCCGCCGTGCACCCGGTCCGCGCGCGGGCGCGGCGCGGTCACCACGGTGCCCGCGCCCGGCCTGGGCTTGACCAGGCCCAGGGCCTGCAGGCCGGTGGCGACCTTGGCGGCGGTGGCAAGCGACACGCCGAACTGCGCGGCGATCTCCCGGCCCGAGGGCAGCATGTCGCCATCGCGCAGCCGCCCGCCAGCGATCTCCTGCCGGTAGTGCTCGATGATCTGCACGTACGGCGCGTCCCGCTGCAACACGACCGTTCCTTCCCGGTTCTGGCTCTGCGGCTTGCTGCCGCAGCCTGCTAGCTGCCAGCCTGCCAGCACCATGCGGCGCACATCAAGTTGCAGCCCGTGATCAATATCAGACCGGGCGAAGGTGCCTGTGACCCGGCACCCCCGGCTCCGGCGGGCACGCCTGCGGACGAGCCGCGAGGCCCCGTCCATCGTCGCGCCCAGCCTCCTGCTGTCCTCGAACGCGCCGTCAGCCGCATCCCGTCCGGCCCGGCCTACCTGCTCGGCACGAGCCGGGGCGCTAGCACAGGGGCCGCAAGCAGATCGGCGCCTTCGGCCTGGCCAGGGCCGCTGGCCGCGCTGATCCGCTGCCACGCCGCGGTGAAGGCCTGCAGGTCATCCTGGCTGCCGCCGCATCCGATGAGGACGGCCTCCACGACCTCCCGCGTCGGCAGGACCTCGCGATTCAACGCGGTGCAGAGGGTGGAGGCGACCCTGCTCTGCCCCCCGCGCGCGGCGACCTTGCGCAAGGACAGGCCGGACCACGCGACGTAGCGCCGGAGCATCTCGACGAGCTCAGCCGCCGTCCGGGCACTGGCCGGATCCGGCTTCAGGCCAGGCCCGCCGGACTCACCGGCAGGCCTGCCTGCCCGGCTGCCGGGCGCCCCGCCGGCCCGGTGCCGACCCGGGTTCGGTGCCGTGTCCTCGTTCCAGATCACCAGTTCCTCCTCCAGCCTGCGCAGCTCGCAGCGGAGCACCGGGTCATCGAGCATGCGCAGCCGCCGCAGCCGCCGCAGCCGCCCGCGCAGCCCCGCGATGACGGTGCTGGTGATGACGGCCTCATCCTGCGGGTCGTGCTGGGCGCCTGGCCCAGGCCGGCCGCTCACCGCGCACCGTCGCGCGCGTCGCGGGGCCGGGGCAGCGCTGGCTGGCCCGGCGCGTGCCGGGACCCTGCCATGCTGGCCACGGATGTGAACATCGCGCCGGGCCAGCGGCCTGTCCAGGGCAGGCGGGCGTACCGAACGGTCATGCCGTCCTCCGTTTTGGGTTAGCGGTTCCGGGACATCCCGGCCGGGATCCCGGTTCGCGTGGAGTCTGGCCTTCAGGTGTGACTGGGGGTGTGACCGCTGGCTGCCTGGGACGCCAGGCCCGTTTCGCCTGGCTGGCACCGTTCCCGTACTTTGTCCAGGTCCGGTTGCGGGAGGCAGGATACAAGGCACCATATGCCCATCGACACACGTCAATCCTGCATCATCACGGCCAGGACAGGTGCCATCATTGGCCAGACGATGACCACGGCCTACGGCCACCTGGTGGCCAATGTGCATATGGCGAGCTATCGTCGTATTACCCAGGGAGGTAAGGAAATGCGATATCGGCTCCTCAGCCTACTTACGGCGTTTCTGCTCGCCATCGGATTCGGGTCATTCCTGATGGCCGGTTCCGCATCCGCTGCGAGCGGGCTAGAATACTGTGTCGGCAGCCAGTGCCTCAACGCCTGGAATGGCGGGCCAGACGTCAACGCATACACGGTCGACGTCGATAACGATACCTTCGCGGCCCTCGTAACGGGCACCCTCGCTAACGGCACCTATGTGTACGGAATCCAGTTTCAGGCGGGGACTACTTACAACGGCGATTGCGTCTCTGATCTCGGCAATGACTCCGGTGACGCCAGGGCCGGGCTAGACGGTAACTGCGTCGACGGGGATATCGCGTGGGGCGCCAATTTCACAGTAGATTACAGCGGCTGCCCATCGGGCTATTTCGGATTCTATGACATCCATTGGGGAGGATGGCTGGCGCCAGCAAGTTCGGGAAACGGTGCGGCATTCTACCTCAACAATACGGTAGAGCACTGTTTCTACGTATATAGCCCCTAAGCCCGGTAACAGGCTGCCGCCCCCGGAACGCGTTCCGGGGGCGCCCATCTCATCGGTCGATGCTGAACAGGCCCCCGGGTACCCCGGCGATCTCGACTTGGCGCCAGATCGAGCGCCACTGCGGGAGTTCGTGGTAACGCCGCAGCGCGGCGAAGCCGGACAGCCAGCCGGCCCAGCCCGGGTACGGCGGGTTGGCGGGGTCGAACCCGCTCTCCACCACGGTGAGCCGGGTCTTGCCGTCCGAGCCTTCCAGCTCCCAGCTGTCGGTCATGCCGTCGGCGAACCGCAGGGTCGCCTTGCGGCCGGGCTCGAACTCGACGAACCTGGCCCCGCCTGGGTCCAGCTCGAATCCGCCCATCGCGAAGCGGCCGCCCACATAGGGCTCGATGTCGACGTTGGCGCCGAACCAACGGCAGAACTGCTCCGCCTGGGTCATCGAGCCGAACACCTCGTCCGGTGCCGCGCCGATCACCACGCAGGCGCGGAGCTCGTTCGACGTGAAGTCGCACTTGGGCGTCAGCTCACGGCCAGCCAGGTAGTCGGCCAGGTTGGCGATCGCCAGCGACCAGAACGTCTGCAGCGCGCCACGGGCACCGGCCGTGCCGGCCAGCACCTCCGCGAAACTCGGCAGGTCGCTCTGGCTCAGCGTCACCAGCGTGCCGCCTTCGTCCTCGGCCACCTCGAGCTGCACCGTGGACTCGACACCGTCGACGGTCCAGGCGAACCGGATGGTGCGCTCGTCCGCGTCCAGCACGCGCTGGCGCGGCTTAGCGCCGTCCGGCGTGAAGCGGCCCCAGAACTCGTACCTGCCAGGCAGGTCGACGTCGGCGTGCTCGGCCAGCCAGACGCGCAGCGCGGCCGGGTCCGTCAGCGCCTCGTACACAACCTTCGGCGGGGCCGGAACGACCGCGCGCAGGCGCAGGTCAGGCTCGGTCATCGGGATCTCCCTTCGGATAGCAGGCGACGGCCAGGCGGAACGCGTCACCCTCGGCGCCGCCGTAGCGGGTGAACAAATCCCGCAGCGTCTGCTGCAGCTCATCGAGGAACGCCTTGCGCTGCTCAGGGCGCACCCGGATATCTCCGGACACGCCGATCGACGGCAGGTCCGGCCGGGTGAGGTCGAGCGCGGCGACGTCCGCCTGGACACCCTCCATCAGGTCGACCAGGTAGCCCAGGCTGAGCCGGTCGCGGGTCTGGCGCAGGCCGATCCGGCCCACCAGGTTCGGGGACAGCCAGTAGGACCGGCCGGCCGCTTGGTAGATCCCCTCGTGTATCCCGCGCACCCGGCGCTCGGCCACCTGGCCCACTAGGCCGGCCTCCAGCAGGCGCTTCACGTGGTAGTAGACCCGCTGCGGGGTCTGGTCGAGCTCGACCGCCACCTCGGTGCACGACCGGGGCTCGGCGAGTTGCCGCAGCACTTCGATCCGCTGCGGCTTGAGCAGGGCCTCAGCCTGCTCGATCTGGTCGAGGTAAACGACGTTCCTCATGACGAAAATCAGTCTTTACGTAAAAGAACTTTTTGTCAATGAGGAGCCGCAAGCTTCGAGCGCGAGCACCCGGTCATCGCCGCTAGTGAGGTACACCAGATCACCGGCCGGGCTCAGGCTCATGCCGCGGATCAGTGATCCGGGGTCGTCACTTCGGGCTAGGCCGTCATGATTGGTGCTGATGATCTTCGGAACCGTCTTGCGGGTTCGGCATCAGGGCCTGCGGCAGCTGCGCGGGCAGTTCCAGGACGCCAGGTCCGTCCGGATCGTGCTGACGGGTGATCACCATCCAGTCGAAGGCGACGTCACTGGTGCCGCCCGCCAGCTCTTCGACGACGAAGTGGCCGGCGGTCCGCATCACCACTGCCAGGCCGTTGCACTGGCCAGCCGGGGTGAGCAGTACCTGGTAGGGGTGCTCGCTGGAGGACACGATGAGGTCGGCGGCATCCTCGGAGAAGGTCACTTGCGCGCGGCCGCCGGCCAGCCGCGCCGATCCGCTCAGGTGCAACTGCGCCTGCAGGCTCAGCGGCGTTGTGACCACGCGATGGCCGTCGCGGGTCGGCAGGTGCGTGAGTACCCCCCAGCCGCCTCCGGCGGCGATCCTGCCGTTGGAGTAAACCCCGATGTCGCTGGTCTGCGCCACCCAGCCGACCACGCCAGTCACGTAGTCGCTCTCGCGAACGCTTCGGTTCTGGAACCAGCCAGCCGGCGCCCTCCGCGAGGTGTTGAAGATCTGGGCGGCGTTCCTGTCCCCTGTGTCGATGAATATCTGGCCGCCGTTCCGTACGTACAGGCTGTTGCCCGGGCCGTTGACGTTGACCGCCTGGGCGTTAACGGTGCCGGCGTTGGCTGTGCCGAGCGTGGTCGTGTTGGTGACATTGAGCGTGCCGTCAACGGCTACGTTCGTCTTGGCAGTCAGGCCCTGGACCGTGGTCGCGCCAGTGACCGTCAGTGGCCCGTTCAGCTGGCTGCTCACGGGGGTGGCGGTCGAGCCGACCGTCAGCGCGTCGCTAGGAGCACCGCCGGTGACTGTCACCGCTCCGGCGCGCAACTGCCCGGCGGTCGCCTCCCCGGTCACGCCGGCGGTCGCGGCGCTGACCTTCGCCTCGGTGGAGATATTTCCCTTCGCCGCTACCGTCCGCGGGGTCAGGTCCGGGTCCGCGATCACCACGTTGAGCGCGTCGAACAGGAAGATCGGCGCATAGCCGGGCGACGGCGAGTCCTGCCCTGGATTGCCGGTCACCGAGGCCATCAAGATGAACTGGGTGTCGGCCGTCAGCCCGCCGGTCAGCGTGTGGGAGGTGGCTGGACCGGCGTAGATCGGGGCGGC
>JASIBM010000562.1 GCA_030045175.1 Streptosporangiaceae bacterium
AGCACCCGCCCGTGCGCCCCGCCCTGCCAGCACCGGTCAAAGGCCAGGGCCGCGACATCATGGTGGGTGGCGTTCACGCCTTTGGCCAGCCCCGTGGACCCGGAGGTGTATATCACATAGGCCGACTGGTCGGGATGACTCGTCACCCCGAGATCGGCGTCATCGTCCGCCAGATCATCGTCCGCCGCCACTAGCCGCACACCCGCGCCAGCCTGATCCCCTGCCCGGTCGCTCACTAGCACCCTGGCCCCGGCATCAGCCAGCATCCACGCCGTCCGCTCCGGCGGCATATCCGAGTGCAAGGGCAGGTACGCCGCACCGGACTTGAGCACCGCAAGCAGCGTCACGATCAGCTCGGCGGAGCGTTCCACCGCCACCGCCACCACCGACTCCGGCGCCGCCCCCCGCCTTGCCAGCACCCGGGCCAGCCGGTTGGCCCGGCGGTTCAGCCCCGCGTACGACAGCCGGGCATCCCCGCACACCACCGCCACCGCATCCGGCGTCCGGGCCGCCTGCGCCTCGAACAACTCCGGCACACTGGCCGCGGGCACCACCCGCGCGGTGTCATTCCACCCGGCCAGGATCTGCCGCCGCTCCGCCTCGGCCAGCACCTCCACCTGGTGCACCCGGGCCTGCGGGTCGGCGGCCACCGCGGCCAGCACCCGCACCAGCCGCGTCGCGATCGCCTCCGCGCTGACCGGGTCGAACAGGTCCGCGGCGGCGGTCACCGTCCCGGCCAGCCCGGCCGGCCGGCCCTGCTCATCGACGACCTCGGCCACGGTGATCTCGAGGTCGAACCGCGCAGTCCCCGGCCCGGCCGGCACCGCCGCGGCCGCCACGCCGGGCAGCTCAAGCACCGCCGGGGCATTGTTCTGCACCCCCAGCATCACCTGGAAAAGCGGGTGCCGGGCCAGCGACCGTTCCGGCGCAAGCACCTCCACCAGCCGCTCGAACGGCACGTCCTGGTGATCCAGCGCGGCCAGCCACGCCTCCCGCACCCGGGCCAGCAGCCAGGCAACCGACGGATCGCCGGACACGTCGGTGCGCAGCACCAGGGTGTTCACGAAGAACCCGACCAGCTCGTCAAGCGCCACATCGGTCCGGCCCGCCACCGCAACGCCGACCGGGATATCCTCGCCAGCGCCCAGCCGCGACAGCAGCACCGCCAGCGCGGTCTGCACGATCATGGACAACGTCACGCCTTGCGCCCGAGCCAGCGCGGCGAGCTGCTGATGCACCCCGGCCGGGACATCCACCAGCGCGGCATGCCCGCGGTGACTGGGCACCGGCGGGCGCGGCCGGTCCACCGGCAGCGCCAGCTCCTCGGGCGCCCCGGCCAGCGCCTCACGCCAGTACGTCACCTGCCCGGCAAGCACGCTGCCCGGATCGTCCTCCGCACCGAGCAGCTCGCGCTGCCACAACGCGTAGTCGGCGTACTGCACCGCCAGCGGCGCCCAGTCTGGCGCCCGCCCCTCGCGTCGCGCCGCGTACGCAGCCGAGATGTCGCGTGCCAGCAGCCCCGCTGACCAGCCATCTGCGGCGATGGAATGGACCACCGCCACAAGCACATGCTCATCGGGGCCCACGGCGAACAGCCGCGCCCGCAGCGGGATCTGGGTCGATAGGTCAAACGGCCGCTCGGCCGCCTGGTCGATCACGCCGGCCAGGTCCGCCTGCTCGACCTCGGACGCCGGCAGCTCCCAGCGCAGCTCGGCTATGCCCAGGACCTGCTGATAGGGCTGGCCGCCGACCGCGGGGAACACCGTGCGCAGCACCTCATGCCGGGCGATCACATCAGCGAGCGCCGCGCCAAGCGCGGCGGCATCCAGGTCTCCGCCCAGCCGCAGCACCACCGGCATGTTGTAGGTCGCGCTCGGGCCCTCCAGCTGGGCCAGGAACCACAGCCGCTGCTGTGCGAACGACAACGCCACCCGCCCTGGCCGCGGCCGCGGCGCCAGCGGTGCCCGGGCCGGCCCGGCACTGACCAGCCGGGCCGCCAGCGCTGCCGGGGTCGGCGCCTCGAACAGCACCCGCACCGCCATCTCCACGCCCAGTACCGCCCGGATCTGGCTGGCCAGCCGGACCGCCTGCAGCGAATGCCCGCCCAGGGCGAAGAAGTCATCCCCGGCCCCGACCCGGTCCAGCCCAAGCACCTGCGCGAACATCCCGCACAGGATCTCTTCCCTGACCGTGGCCGGGCCGCGGCCCGGCGCCGCAGCCGCATAGCCCAGGGCGCGCAACGCCTTGCGGTCCACCTCTCCGCCCGCGGTCAGCGGCAGCGCCTCCAGCACCACCACCGCCGACGGCACCATGTACTCCGGCAGCCGCGCCGCCGCGAACGCCCGCACGGCCGCGGGCAGGCCGCCGCCCTGCTCACCGCCGACCGCGCCAGCACGCGGGGGTTCCAGGCCATCGGGGGCTCGGGGGTGTCCCCCGGCTGGCAGAGTGCCCCCCTGGGCCAACACCGCGCCAGCACGCGGGGGTTCCAGGCCATCGGGTCCCCCGGCTGGCAGAGTGCCGCCCCTGGCCAGCACCGCGGCACCGGCGGCCGCAACCATGTAGGCGGCCAGCCGCTTGCCACCAGCCCGGTCCTCCCCGGCCACCACCGCCACCTGGCCCACGAGCGGATGCGCGGCCAGCACCGCCTCGACCTCGCCGGGCTCCACCAGGAGCCCGTGGATCTTCACCTGATCATCGGCCCGCCCGGCGAGCACAAGCACCCCGTCAGGGGTCCACTTCGCCAGGTCCCCGGTCCGGTACATCCGCTCCCCGGCAGGCCCGAACGGGCACGCCACGAACCGCTCGGCGGTCAGCCCAGCCCGCCCCGCATACCCCCGCGCCAGGCCAGCCCCGGCCACATAGAGCTCCCCCGCCACCCCGGCCGGCACCGGGTCCAGCCACCCGTCCAGCACGAACACCCGCAGGCCCGGTACCGCCCGGCCGATCGGGCTGCCGCCCGATGCCGCCATATCCGCGCCAGGATCCAGCGCGAGACAGGTGACATGCACCGTGGTCTCTGTGATGCCATACATGTTCACGAGCACCGGCCCGCCCTGATGCCGCGCCCGCCACGCCCCCAGGCGCCCCGGGTCCGGGGCCTCGCCGCCGAGCACCACCCACCGGACAGCCAGCCCCCGGCCAGCCCCCTGATCCTGCCCGTCGGCCTGCATCAGCTGATAAAACGCCGACGGCACCTGGCTCAGCACCGTCACCCGCTCCCTGGCCAGCAGGCCCAGGAACTCCCGCGGTGACCGGGACACCGCGGACGGCACCACCACCAGCCGCCCGCCGTGCAGCAGCGCCCCCCACAGCTCCCACACCGAGAAGTCAAACGCCACCGAATGGAACCAGCTCCACACATCACCAGCGCCGAACCCGAGCCACTGCCGCGTCCCTGCGAACAGCGCCACCACGCCGCGGTGGGTGACAGTGACGCCCTTGGCCTGGCCGGCGGATCCCGACGTGTAGATCACGTAGGCGGGGTGGGCGGGCAGCAGCGCAGTGGTCCGGCCCGCGTCCCCCAGGTCAGCCCCAGCAACCCCGGCCAGCTCGGCGGCCAGCCCCGCCTGGCCGGCCACAAGCACCGCCGCCGCGCCCATCCCAGGCAGCTGCGCGGCACCCGCCGCCGACGCCACCACCACCGCCGGGCGCGCGTCGGCCAGCATGAACGCGATCCGCTCCGCCGGATACCCCGCGTCCACCGGCAGATAGGCTGCCCCGGCCTTGAGCACCCCCAGCAGCGCCACGATCAGCTCCGCGGAGCGCTCCATCACCACCGCGACCACCGACTCGTGCCCCGCCCCCCGCGCCACCAGCACCCGCGCCAGCCGGCTCGCCCGCCCGTTCAGCTCCCCGTAGGTCACGCTGGTGCCCCCGCAGGCCACCGCCACCGCATCCGGGCACCGGGCCACCTGCGCCTCGAACAACCCCGCCAGCGTCACCGCAGGCACCGCCATCGGCACCGCGCCGTCGCTCCACTCGGCCAGGATTTGCCGCCGCTCTTCCCCGCCGAGGATCTCCGCCCGGCCCGCATAGCTGGCGGGAGAAACCGCCATCATCCAATTCACGACATTCTGGAAACGACGCGCGATGTCCTGCGCATCTGCCGCGCCATAAAGATCCGGATTCAAATCGAAAGCGATTTGCATGCTGCCATCGGGAGATCGGTCGTAAACAGAGATCTCTATGTCCTCGACCGGGCCGTTGGAAAGGTTATTAGCGGCAACGACGGAGCACTCACCGAACTGTATCGAGTAATCAAATGACATGACGTTGACGACCAGGCCGAACAGCGAACCGCGGTCAACCAGCTTCAGGTCCCTGAGAATGTCTACATGCTGATATCGCTGGTGGCGCAGTGCAGCGCGAACCGTCTTGGACACCTGCCGCGCGAGGCTCTCGATAGACGTCTTCCTGCCTATCGTCAGGCGGATGGGCAGGATATTAGCCGTCATGCCGGGGATACCACGTTCCCGTCGGCCTTTCCGGCCAAGGACCGGGAGGCCAAGGACAATGTCCTCCGCCCCGGTGCTGCGATGAAGGTAGACGGCCGCAGCGGTGAGCATCAGCCCCGTGATGCTTGTCCGCAGCCGCCAGGCGGCCATTCTGAGGTTCGCGGAGTCAGCCGGATCAATATTTTCCATCTGTCGAATCGGCATATGCGGCGCTCTCGGTGCACGCCGCCCGCTGATGCTAGCCACGTCCGGAAGATCGGATAGAATATTAAGCCAGAATTCCTTATCTGTCCTGAAGTCAATAGACCTCCGGTAGGCAGCCTCGGCTTCCATTAGCACGGAAACCGGCTCTAGTGCCCCGTCGGCGGGCAGGGAGCCTGCAAGCAAGCATGAGTAAACCTGGACCAGGCGTGCCGCAATGATCGGGGCGCTGAATCCGTCTGCCGCGATATGGTGAACACGCTGATGCCAGCAGAACCGGCCCGGTCCGACCTTGAGCAGAGCCTGCGTGAACAGCGGGCCCCCTCGCAGATCCACCGGACGGCGCATATCCGCCCACATCCAGTCCTTCGCGGCGGCGCGCGGGTCCGCCGCCGAGCTGACGTCAATGACATGCAGCGGCCAGTCGTCAGACTTAGCGACGTACTGGCGCAGCGCCTCCCCGTCGCCGGCAAAGCGAAGGTGATAAGCCTCGACCTCGCTCATCGTGTGCCGCAGGGCTGCGCCGAAGAGGCCGACGTCCAGATCGCCGTGGATCTCCAGGTACTCACCTATGTTGTGGACCGGCTCATCGGGATTGAGCTGCTGGGCAAACCAGATACCAAGCTGGCCAGCCATCAGCTTCCAGCGTTCACCTTCAGATCCAGACATGCCCGTGAACCCCGATCGTTCGGCCTATACAACGTGGATCATTCGCCGTCGAGTGCGATGCGCAGGCTCTTGGGTCGCATGTCGGTCCAGGTTTCCTCGAGGTAGGCGTCGCAGTCTGCCTTGCTGGCGCACACGCCGGTCTCGGCCCAGCCGCCAGGCACCGGCAGGTCGGCCGGCCACAGCGAGTACTGCTCTTCCTCGTTGATGAGCACCTTGAACCGCGCATCGGGGGAGTCGAAGTCGAAGGTGGTGGTGCGCATGGCGTCTCCCGCTGGCAAGGGAACCGGTGCCGGTGGCGGACTCTTACCAGCGCCGGTGGCGGAGTCTTACCAGCGCCATTCGCGCTGGCCGTATAGGTGCTCGGATTTGATGCCATGGCTGGCGCACCAGGTCATGAACTCATCGACCTGCTTGAGCTGGTAGGAGTCCTCGTTGTAGGTCGTCGCCATGACATGGCCGACCAGCCAGGTCTCCTCGCCCATCGCGTAGACGTAGGCCTCGCCCGCGCCGAGCTCGGTCATGATCGCCGCGGCCTGCGCCGCGTTCGACCCCGATAGCGTCCGCGAGTCGCTCATCTTCTTGGTCACCGGCCGGGTGAACAGCGCCTGATACAGCCACGTCAGCGGCGCCCCGGCGCACTCCATGCCCAGGAACGCCATATCCACGGCCCCGGCATGGCCGCGCATGTACCGGTAAAGCCCAGGGTCGATGCCCGAGGAGTCCGCCCCCACGAACACCGTCCGCCCGGCCAGCCGCACGCAATACGTCGACTTGGCCCGGATATCCAGGTCGGCGTGCTCGCCCAGGAACGGCGTCGCGATCACCTTCCCGCCGGGGAACTCCACCTCCGAGAAATCATCCACCTCAAGCACCGGCAGCCCCAGGTGCGACAGGTACAGCGCTGGCGACGGATCGGCCAGGTTGCCCCGCGACGACCGCGGTACCACCACCGCGCCCACTCGCCCGCGCAGCGCCAGCAGCGTCTCAAGCACGATATGGTCCTGATGCCCGTGCGTGATCAGCACCAGGTCGATGTGATCGGGCAGGTCCCGGTAGGTATACCGGTCCGTCGCCGCCGCGTCCGAGCTCACCCACGGATCGGTGATGATCGCCGCCTGTTCGGTCTGCAGCACCAGGCAGGCATGCCCGAAATAACGGATCCGGCCGCCGCCGTCGACGTGCCTGTCCTCGGCCAGGTCCGGGTGCGGGGCCAGCATCGCGGCCAGCTGGCCCGCCTGCTCATCGCTGAGCGGCAGCAGCTCCCGCAGCCGGCCCATCGTAGTGGGCGTCACCCGGGACCTGACCAGTTCCTCCAGCCCAGGATGCCGGAACGGAATCGCCAGCTCCAGCACGTCGGGCGAGGCTAGCCGCGGGGTGCTCAAGATGAACGGCCGCTCGGTCCCGGTCTCAAGCGACAGCTGCACCGACTGGCGGTCCTCGGTATAGGCGCTGCTTTCATACGCCAGCGGCTCCATATACCGCACCGACGGCTGGTTATTGGTGTCGTAGGCAATCTCCACCAGCCCCGACAGCACCGGCGGCAGCTTGGGGTACAGCGGGGTAAGGTCAAAGCCGGTCGCGCCCTGGCGCACGGTCTCCTCGGCCGCGGCGATCGCCGCGGCGAACTCCAGCATGGCTGCCCGGTCCCGCTTGGTCGCGGCTAGCAGGTCGCGGATGTCCCCGCCGCGGTCGGCTCCGACGTTAACGAAAAGCCCGCCACGCAATTCCGGGTTGCGGCTGGCGTTGATATGCACCTGCGGGGACTGCAGGTACGATTCGAGGAGTGGCACCTGGACAAACGCCAGGTTCATCGCTGCCTGCACCGGCGCGACCGTGTGCAGCCACGCGTAAAATCGGTCGACCAGCGGCTCTATAATCACATCCGGCCGCAGAAACCGCGGTTCGTCGGTCATCTCTGCTCCTAAACACCTGCAAAACCCCGCTGCCGTGAACCAGATTACTGTGCCAGTCAGCATCGGCGGCCGACAAACCGGTCGACATACCCCGATCGCCCACGTGTTTAACTGTGGCGGGGCATCAGTTAACCACTGGGACCGTCGCGGCCCGCCGAGGCATCGATCACTCGGTCAGGCGCCCGGAAGAGGCGTAAGCACTCGCGCTGCCAGCTGGCAGTCACGGCACCGCTGGGCGCGATATTATCACTAAATGGAATCGGGTCAGAGCATATTTGATATTTGCTTGCCAGAAATGCGTGGTAACGCCCGCGCCATTAGCACTCGCCTCTCGGCGGCCGGCTTCGATGACCTTGCTCCGGACGGACTGTTAGTACTGGTGGCAATGGCCGCACCCCCGAGCAAGATAGAAGATCTCTTGCGCAAGTTCGCGATCAGCGGGCAAGCGCTCTGCACGACGATCGAAGCGCTGGTCCTGCGGGGTTATCTGGAGCATAGGGGCAAACGAGATGACACTCATCACACGGTGCAGGCCCTGACCAAGCGGGGTCACGCCGCTGTCGCAGCCATCAGCCACAGCGTCGAGGCCTTGCGGTGGGCTGACTTCCCGTTCAGGGAAGGCGACATCGTCATCAGCGCCCCGATCAAGAGCGGCATGACCTGGACGCAGATGATCTGTGCGCTCCTGATATTCCAGACTCCGGACCTCCCGGCACCACTGTCGAAATTGTCGCCCTGGCTGGACTGGAATGGCGTTTCCCGCGATGAGGTATATGCCCAGCTTGCCAGCCAGGAGCACCGGCGATTCATCAAGACCCATTCGCCGCTGAAAGAGATAGTGCCGGAGATGCCTGCCGACTCGCGGGTCACCTACATCGTGGTCGCGAGGCACCCGCTGGACGCCATGATCTCGCTGTACTACCAAATAGATAATTTCGCCTATGACGGCCGGCGGTCGCTGGCCGGCCCGATCGAGCCTAGCCGCCATCAGCGCCCGGCGCCGCGTGAGTGGCTTATCAGGAAGCTTATTCATTACGCTGCCGCCCGGCCTATCGCCAAGACTGACCGGGCTGACCTGACAGACATTATCTTGCACCTGTCCGACGCCTGGGCGCGGCGCAGCGAGCCCAACGTCGTGCTCTTGCACTATGAGGATCTGAGGACCGACCTGGAAGGCCAGATGCGCGGCCTCGCGGCGCGGCTCGGCGTCACCGTGCCCGACGCGACCTGGCCCGGTCTCGTGAACGCAGCGACCTTCGGGCAGATGCGCGCCGCCGCGGACCGCCTGCAGCCCGTGGGAATGCTGACGAACAACACCGCTTTCTTCCGGCGAGGGACGTCCGGGGCGGGCGCCGAGTTGCTTACAAGCGATGAGCTTGCCCACTACTACGAACTCACAGCGCGGCTAGCTCCGGCAGACTTGCATACCTGGTTACACCGGTTCTGACCGGGTTAAATCCAATTAACGTATGACCCGCGATGGTGACCCCGCAGTAAAGACACCCGAGCACGGAAGGCGTCAAGCGTGATGATGCGCATGGGCCCGATAGGGCCGATCGTACGCCCCGGAGACCCGCCGGTCACTCGTCAGCAAATCAGGCCAGGCACCGTTCGTCGTATTGTTCCGTATGCCAAGCCATACCGCTGGGCGCTCGCGCTGCTGCTCGGCGTCACCGCATTGGATGCGATTATCACGGGCGTCAATCCGCTGCTGATCGCGGTTGTCATTGATGACGGCATCATTCCCCGCCGGGTGGCGGTAGTCACCGGGGTCGCGCTCGCCATCGTGGTGCTGGCCCTGGTGGATGCCCTGGCGGGTTATGTTCAGGCCAAAATGTCCGCCCGGATCGGGCAGGGGGTTACCTACGACCTGCGCACGAAAGTCTTCACGCATGTGCAGCAGCAGCCACTGGCATTCTTCACCCGATCGCAGACCGGCTCCCTTGTCAGCAGGCTGAACACCGATGTTGTCGGGGCGCAGCAGGCCATCACGACGCTGCTTTCGCAGACCGTCGATACCGTCCTGACCCTGATCGTCCTGGTCGCCGCGATGGTCTACCTGTCGTGGCAGGTCAGCGTCGTGGCATTGATCGCGGTTCCATTCTTCCTTTTCCCCGGAAAGGTTATCGGGAAGAGGCTGCAGCGACTCACCAGGGAGACAATGCAGCTCAATGCCGCGATGGGCTCCTTGACGACCGAGCGTTTCAACGTCGGCGGAGCGATGCTCGCAAAGCTCTACGGCCGCCCGGACGAGGAGTCGGCCGTGTTCGCGACCCAGGCCGACCGGGTCCGTGACATCGGCGAGAGGCAGACCGTGACCGGGCGGGCGCTCGGCATCATCGTGGGGCTGATCTCCGCGCTGACCCTCGCGCTTGCGTACGGCCTGGGCGGCGTCCTCGTCATCGATCACGCCTTCAAGATCGGCGTCCTCGTGGCCCTGGTCACCCTGATCACCCGGTTGTTCGGCCCGGTCAATCAGTTGTCCAACATGCAGGTCAATGTCCTGACCGCGCTGGTCAGCTTTGACCGGGTGTTCGAGGTGCTTGACCTGAAGCCGCTCGTAGCTGAGCGCCCGGGGGCGATGGCGCTTCCTGTAGCGCCAGGCAATCGGAGGGCACCGGAGATCGAGTTCGACCGAGTCTCGTTCCGGTACCCAACCGCCGCCGAGGTTTCGCTTGCCTCCCTCGAGTCGATCGCGTTGCCCATGCCCGAGCGCGGCGACACCGAGTGGATCTTGCATGAGGTGAGCTTCGTTGCCCCAGCAGGGAAGCTCACTGCGTTGGTCGGCCCCTCGGGCGCAGGGAAGACCACGATTACCCACCTGGTGCCCCGGTTCTACGATCCGGGCTCGGGGCTCGTGCGGATCGACGGCCATGACCTCCGTGACCTGACGTTGAAGTCGCTGCATGACACCGTCGGCGTCGTCACCCAGGACGCGCACCTGTTCCACGACACCATCCGCGCCAACTTGGCCTACGCGCGGCCGGGTGCCACCGAGCAGGAGCTGATCGAGGCGTGCAAGGCGGCGCGGATCTGGGAGCTTGTCGCGTCGCTGGCTAATGGTCTCGATACGGTCGTGGGCGATCGCGGCTACCGGCTGTCCGGCGGGGAAAAGCAACGGATCGCCCTGGCCAGGCTGCTGCTCAAGGCCCCGCCGGTAGTCGTGCTCGACGAGGCCACCGCGCATCTGGACTCGGAGTCGGAAGCCGCGATACAGCGTGCGCTCCAGACCGCGCTGGCGGGCCGGACCTCGCTGGTGATCGCGCATCGGCTGTCCACGGTCCGCGGGGCCGACCAGATCCTGGTCATTGACCAGGGCCGGATCACTCAACGCGGCACCCACGAGGAACTGCTGGCAACGGGGGGACTTTACGCGGACCTGTACCGCACCCAATTTGCGCGGCAGGCGGCAGTCGAGGGGGAGCTCGCGGACGAGATTCCGACGGGCAATGGCTCAGTCCGCTGAAGAGATATGCCTGCGTTCTCGCCGGCGGCGAGAACGTCGGTGTTCAACTGAGGAGAGCATCAGTTGAACACGAGACCCGATCGAATGGCCGCGACACATCGATCACTCGATCAGGCGCCCGCGGAAGTGGTGCAATTACTTGCGCATCTCCAAGAGCGCGGCAAATCCGCGCCCAATCACGTCGCGAGGCAGGGGAGCATGGTGAACTCAAGCCGGATACGCCAACGTTGGCCCGCCCGCTCGGGGCGGTGGGTTGCGATCTGGGCATCGGCGGCCCTCGTGGCCACGTGCGGGCCAGCTGCCGCCAGCCAGGCTGCCGCCACCGGAGGGGCAAGCGGCTCGCAATATCTGGCGCGCATCGCGTGGACCGCTGACGGGATCCCGCACATCACGGCCGACGGCTTCGGCTCGCTCGGCTATGGCTACGGATTCGCCCTGGCCAGCAACGACCTGTGCACGATGGCCAACAGCTACGTCACCGTCGAGGGACAGCGATCGCGCTACTTCGGCCGCAGCGGTGCCGCTCCTTCCGGCGGCAGCAACCTCGACAGCGACATCTACTGGCAGTCGGTGATCGACACCCACGTCATCGGCCGGGCACTGAAGATCAAGGCCGGCCCGGGTGCCGTCGGCCCGCAGCTGCGCAGGCTGATCAGGGGCTACGTCGCCGGCTACAACCGATATCTCGCGTCGGTCGGCGGCCCGGCCGGCGTGCCCGACCCGACGTGCCGGGGAAAGGCGTGGGTGAAGCCGATCACCACCCTCGATGCCTACCTCCTGATCTACCAGGCGATCGACCAGGAAGGCCTGGATGGCGATCTCGACGCCATCGCGCAAGCACGCCCGCCAGCTAGCGCCACGGCCGCCGGCGGATCCGCGGCCGATGGCACGACAGCGGCCCGCCTCGCCGCCGCGGAGCACGCCACGCCGGCCGCCCTGCGGGCGCGCGTGGCGTCGGCTGTGAGTACCCCTC
>JASIBM010000563.1 GCA_030045175.1 Streptosporangiaceae bacterium
GGCCTGGCTGGGGCTGTGCCGTCAGGTGGCTGGCGGGGGTGGCCTGGCTGGGGCTGTGCCGTTAGGTGGCTGGCGGGGGTGGCCTGGCTGGGCTGTGCCATTAGGGCGGCTGGCGGGCGTGGCCTGGCTGGGGCTGTGCCGTTGGGGCGGCTAGCCGCAGTGGCGGGCGTCGGCTGGCCGGGGCGGGGCTGCGTGACCGCGCGCCAGGGCCAGCTCATCCATCGCGATCATCCATCTCGGGCAGCGCGCCATAGCTCGGGCGATGGCCCACGTCACGCGGGCTGCGGCTCGGCCGTCAGGTGCCGTGGCGACGGCATTGCCAGCGTCAGCGACTTGCCCTCCATGCCCGGTGCGCCAGCGGTGCCTGCGCCGCGGGCTGCGCGCCCGCCTGCGCCGCGTCCCGGTTTGCGGATCGCAGTAGTCACCACTTATTCTCCGGTGACGATTATTAACCATGATCATCGCTAGCTCGGTGCCGAGGGAGGCGGGAATGACCGTGACCGCGCGATCTGATCCGGCCGGCTTTCCTGTCCGACGGGGCGAGCGGCGCTGGACACAAGCTGAGGTCTCGCAGATCCGTGACCAGCTTGCGGCCGAGGCCGCCGAGTTGGCAGCCGAGATTCAGCGCGCAGAATCGGATATCGCCGACCGGCTCGGCGATTCTGTCAGCGACGCCGGTGACGACCAGGCAGATGTCGGGGCGAAGGCGTACGAGCGCGAGCACGAGCTCGCGCTGACCTACAACGCGCGTGAGTTGCTCGCACAGGCCGAGCGGGCACTCGCCAGGATCGAGGCGGGCACATATGGATCGTGCGAGTCGTGCGGCGAGCCGATCGGCAAGGCCAGGCTGCAGGCGTTTCCGCGGGCGACGCTGTGCGTGAGCTGCAAGCAGCGCGAGGAACGCCACTGAGCGGGGTGGCAGGCCGTGGCCGGATCTGACGACCGGGCACCTGCGGCGGGTGAGCAGGGGCACCTGGCCGGGCGCCGCCGTGTCGGCGTGATACTCACCGTCGCCTTGGTCGTGCTCGTCGCCGACATCGTCACGAAGCTGATCGCCGTGGCCGTGCTGACAGGCCGGACGGTCCAGGTAATCGGAAGCTTCCTGCAGCTCACAGAGACTCGTAACCCCGGAGCGGCGTTTAGCATCGGAGGGCCGTCTGAGACCGTGCTCTTCACCGCGATCGCGGTAGGGGTGGTCGTCTTCATCTTGCGCGCTTCTGGTCGTATCCGCAGCCTGCCATGGGCGGTGACGCTCGGATTGCTGCTCGGCGGCGCGATGGGGAATCTGACCGACCGCATTTTCCGCTCTCCTGGCCCGTTCCGCGGTTTCGTCGTGGACTGGATCGAGCTGCCGCACTGGCCCGTTTTCAACGTGGCAGACTCCTCGATCGTGTGCGGCGGCGTGCTCGCCGTCATCTTGAGCATTCGCGGCGTGCGCATTGACGGCCCGGCCGGGCAGGAGGCGCTCGATCCTGGCGACTCGGACACAGGGACCGGGCCGGGCGATGAGCCCGGCGGTCCGGCTGGCCGGCCGGGAGGCGAGTGAGCGTGACCGCGCCAGCCCAGCGCCGGGTCCCGGTACCTGACGGGCTCGACGGCGAGCGGCTGGACGCGGCGATCGCCAGGATGTTCGGCCTTTCCAGGTCGCACGCCGCGGACCTGATCGGCAGCGGCGCCGTGCTCGTGGCCGGGCGGCTAGCCGCCAAGTCGGACCGGGTTCCGGCCGGGGAATGGCTCGACGTGACGTTGCCGCCGCCCGCGCAGGCCGCCCCGCACCCGGTCGCCGTCCCCGGGCTCGTCGTCGTCTTCGAAGACGACGACATCGTGGTGGTCGACAAGCCGGCCGGGGTGGCCGCTCACCCCACCGTCGGCTGGACGGGGCCAACCGTGCTTGACGGACTGCTGGCCACCGGGCATCAGCTCGCGGCCAGCGGAGCCGACGAGCGCCAGGGCATCGTGCACAGGCTCGACGCCAACACCACGGGGCTCATGGTCGTCGCCAAGAGCGAACGGGCATATCGCGAGCTGAAGCAGGCGTTCAGGGACCGTGCGGTGGACAAGCGGTACCACGCCCTGGTCCAGGGCCATCCGGACCCGCTGCGCGGCACGATCGACGCGCCGATCGCCCGGCACCCGGCTGGCGACGGGCGGTTCGCCGTGGTGGCCGACGGCAGGCCGGCGGTCACGCACTATGACGTCATCGAGGCATTCCGCGCGGCCAGCCTGGCCGAGATCAAGCTCGAAACAGGGCGCACCCACCAGATCCGGGTGCACCTGGCGGCGGTGCGGCACCCGTGCGTCGGCGACCGGCTGTATGGTGCCGATCCCGTGCTCGCCGCCAGGCTTGGCATGACGCGGCAGTGGCTGCACGCGGTCAGGCTCTCCTTCGCCCATCCTGGCGACGGACACCTGGTCGAGTTCAGCAGCGACTACCCGGCAGACCTGCGCGCCTGCCTGGACCTGCTGGTGACCGAGTCCTGATCCTGTGGCTAGCCCGGGGGGCGACTCTCGGAACCCCCCGCGCGGGTTCGGCCGTCATTGCCGGGCGCGTCGAGCCTGCCCGATCCGGCACGGTTGGCGTAGGGTCGCACTCACCGGCCAACGATCTCGGGGTCCGGCGCGCGCGAAGGAGGCGTCATGGCGACAGCTCGGGACGGATTCGCGCACCTGCACGTGCATACCGAGTACTCGATGCTCGATGGCGCGGCGCGGCTGGATGGCCTGTTCGCCGAGTGCGAGCGCACGGGCATGCCGGCCATCGCGATGACCGATCACGGCAACGTCTACGGTGCCTAT
>JASIBM010000564.1 GCA_030045175.1 Streptosporangiaceae bacterium
GCGAGCTCGGCAGTCCGCTCGCGCTGGGCCCGGAGCTCGGCGTTGCGGGCGCGCAGCGCGCTGGCCGCCAGGCTGCGCGAGTGCGCCAGCCGGCCGGCCGCGCACGCGCCGAGGACGGCCGGGATCCCGACTTCGAGGAACGAAAGCCCGAGCACGGGGTCGGACCACGCCTCCACGGTCATCGCGGCCAGGCAGCAGGCCGTTGCCGTCGCGAGCATCGGCCGGCTCAGCCGGGTACCAGCGAAGAACGCGATCACGAGTATCGCGGGCAGCGACGGGCCGCAGCGTACCAACGGGCCGATCAGCAACGCGTTCCCTGCCGTGCCGATCGCGATGGCGATCGCGGCGCCAAGCGGGGCCCGGCGCTGCCAGGCCACCGGCCCGGTGATGGCCAGCATGCCGATGGCGGCAAGCGCGCTGCCGTGCGGCTGGCTAGGCGATGGCCTGCACGCGATGACCACGCCGAACGCGCTCAGCGCGGTGGCGAGCGCGATGTCTCCCCAGCCGATGCCCGCTACGGCCGGCCGCCATAGCCAGCTCACCCGACTGATCCTGGTCACGGAAACTCCCTCCGCCGACGACTAGATTGTCGTCCGGCCGCCCTGGTTAGACCAGTACTAAGGCGGCGATGCCAGCACGCTACGGCACGTGCGCCTGGCCGGTCGTCCGCCTGCCGGGCGACGTGGCCGCGTCCGGGTCCGCCTGGGGATGGAGACCGGCCGCGCTCGCTGGCGTTACCATGTGGCCTGGCGAGACCCACGAGGGATAGGCGGGCCGTGTCGGCGACACCCACTGCGAGCACCCCGGGCGCATCAGGCGCCGAGCCCTTGGTCATCTCGGTGCTGATAGCGGACGACCAGCGCCTGGTCCGCGCCGGGTTCAAGGTCATACTCGCGGCCGAGCCGGACATCGACGTCGTGGGTGAGGCCGCCGACGGCAACGAGGCGGTCCGGCTGGCCAGGGCGCTGGCCCCGGATGTGGTCCTGATGGACATCCGGATGCCGGCCAAGGACGGGCTGACGGCCGCGCGCGAGGTCATCGCGGGCTGCGACAGCAAGGTCCTGATCCTGACGACCTTCGACGCGGACGAGTACGTGTACGAGGCGCTGCGGACGGGAGCCAGCGGCTTCTTGCTGAAGGACGCCCCGCCTGATCAGCTGATCGGGGCCGTGCGCAGCGTCGCGTCCGGCAACGCGCTCATCGACCCGGTCATCACCAGGCGGCTGATCAGCAGGTTCGCGCACGCGGTACGGCCGCCGGCGTTGCAGCCCGCGCAGCTGAAGGAGCTGACCGCGCGGGAGCTTGACGTGCTGCGGCTAGTCGCCCGCGGCCTGACCAACGCCGAGATCGCCGACGAGCTCGTGGTGGAGGAGAGCACGGTCAAGACGCACGTCAGCCGCATCCTGCTCAAGCTCGGCCTGCGGGACCGGGTGCAGGCCGTGGTGGTCGCCTACGAGTCCGGTTTCGTGGTGCCCGACGCCTCCTGAATCGCGAGGCGGGACCATCTCGCTCACGGATGGTCCCGCCTTCGGCAGTGCCCGGGCTAAACGCACGCTCAGCTGTACGTGATCGTCACGGCCGACTTGGAATTGTTGATCGTCTTGACCGTGAAGGTCCCCGTGGCTCCCAGGAACGCGCCGGTCCCGCCGGTTACGGTGCCGTCGGTGATCTTGCCGGTCTTGAGGTTGATGTCGAACGTGCCGTACATGATGCCGCCCTTGATGACGATCGCGACGTTCGCGGAGCTCGTGGTCGCCGAGGTGGCGGCACCGTAGATCTCGTCGAATCCGACGATCTTGCCCGCCTTGCTGACATCGGTGGCCTGGAAACCCACCGACGTCTTGGTGAGGGAGACCATGTTCTTGGTGACGGAGATGAACTTCAGCGTGTGAGTGGTGCCGTGCGGGCTGGCGAGGGCCGGCAGAGCAAATGCGCCGCTGCCAAGCAGGGCGGCCGCGCCGACGGCGGCGATGGATGTACGGAGTTTCATGATCGCTTCTCCTTCCTGCGAGGCAAGCCTGCCTCGTTCTGTTCTGGCAGCTCAGATGCTAGGAACCTGCGTGGCGCTTAAGCGTCCTGCGCGCGGGCGATCCTCGGGGATCGCGGTCCGCCCTCAGGACTACGTAGCGGTGCCTTGCCGCGCCGAGCTCCGGGCCGGGCTCCTTCGTAAAATGAGAGTGACGAGACAAGCGCAGGGGGGACGTCATGAAGAAGAACCTGCTGGCATGCCTGGCCGCCGCCAGCCTCCTGGCGGGCGGGGGAAGCGCGACCGCCCTTGCTGCCGCTGGTCCGCCAGCGGCAGCCGCGAGCACAGCCGTCGTCGTGTCCGCCGCTCCCAGGGGACCCAGTTGTGGTCCGCTCGGGGCACTGGTCACCAAGGGCACGATCACGCAGGCGCAGGCCACCGCTATCCACGATGGCTTCGTCACCTACATGCGGGGCCACTGGCATAGCATTCTCGGCACTGTGCTCGGCCAGCTGGTCAAGAGCCACACCATCACCTCGGCCCAGGCCAGCGCGGTTACCACCGAAATCACCAAGTGGACGCAGAAGTACCGGGGCAAGTGGTCACGCCACCACGGCACCTGTCCGCACGGTCACAGCATGAGCATGGGTGGCTCAGGCAACCGGTGATATCGCGGCAAGGCTCACTCGCAGGCATCGAGTATCAGGTCTGACAGGTCACGGAGCTGCGTAGTGCACCTTATGCTGATGTCAGCATAAGGTGCACTACATGAGAAGTATAGGTGTCAGTGATTGGTTATTGCTGAATAATGCTGTCAGTCGATAAAGCAGCTTGCTGTGCTGGGCGTTGTTGTAATAGGTGAACAAGGTCTCGTAACCCGTGTAATAAGACGCAGACGCGTGCGCCGGCACGCCGCTGCTCATCACGGCGGTACCGGCCATGAGCGCCACCACGATCCCGGTCCGGGCGAGCATCCGTCGCATGCTGTCCTCCAGTCGCTTGCGAGCCCCGCGAACTGCGGCCGCACCACAGATCGCATTAGCCGACGCCGGCTGCGGACTGGCGCCTCGGCTCGGGGTTTATGGCTAGGTTTATGGTTAAAGGCGCCTGGGTTGGCTAGACTCTGCAGGGAGTTTCTCCCCGAGGCAGCCAAAATTGGCCAGGGCGGGAAGGCTGTGAAGGGTTCGTGGTAGCTGGGCAGCCGGGGCCGGATTTCGCTGGGTTAATGCGGCAGCTGCGGGCCGAGGCGCGGCTGACGCAGGAGGAGCTGGCCGAAGCGGCCGGCCTGAGCCCGCGGACGATTAGCGACTTGGAGCGGGGGCTGAGCCGGACAGCCCGTCCAGACACCGCCGGGATGCTGGCGGACGCGATCGGCTTGGCCGAGCCGGTGCGCGCGGTGTTCATCAGGGCCGCCCGGGGTCGGGCGGCTGTCGCGGAGGTGCTGGCGGCCCGGGCGGGGCATGCGGCCCCGGCCGGCACCCTGGCGGTCTCGGCTGACCTGCGGCGGCCGACGGCACCGGTACCCCGCGAGTTGCCTGCCGATGTGCGGGCGTTCACCGGCCGCGAGACCGAGCTAGCCGCCCTGGACTGCCTGTTGCTTGGTGGCACCGATGACGGGCCTGGCCGGAGGCGGGGGCCGGTGGCGATCTCGGCGCTCGGCGGGACTGCGGGGGTAGGCAAGACAGCGCTGGCCGTGCACTGGGCGCATCAGGCCGCGAGCGGGTTCCCTGACGGGCAGCTGTATGTCAACCTGCACGGCTACGATCCGGACCCCCCGCCGGTCCCGGCGGCGGACGCGCTGGCCGGGTTCTTGCGGGCGCTGGGCGTTGCCGTGGAGGACATCCCGCCCGGAGCGGATGAGCGCGCTGCCAGGTACCGCAGCCTGCTGGCCGGCCGGCGGGTCCTGGTGATCTTGGATAATGCGGGCTCGGAGGAGCAGGTCCGGCCGCTGCTGCCTGCCACGCCGTCCTGCGCAACGGTGGTGACCAGCCGCGATGCGCTAGCCGGGCTGGTGGCCAGGGACGGCGCGACACGGCTGGACCTGGACCTGCTGCCGCAAGCTGAGGCGATCACGCTGCTCCGGACGCTGATCGGCGCGCGGGCCGATGCCGACCCAGAAGCGGCGGCGACGCTAGCCGCCCAGTGCTGTCGGCTGCCGCTGGCGCTGCGGGTTGCCGCTGAGCTGGCCGCCGCCCGTCCCGGCGACAGGCTCGCCGATCTGGTTGCCGAGCTGGCCGATCAGCGGCAGCGCCTTGACCTGCTGGCCGTCGGCGATGACTCCCGTACCGCCCTGCGGGCGGTATTTTCCTGGTCCTACCGCCATCTGGACACCGCCGCTGCTCGCGCCTTCCGGCTGGTCGGCCTGCATCCGGGTCCCGACCTGGACAGCTACGCCGCTGCCGCGCTCACCGGCACGACCCTGGCCCGCGCCGGCCAGCTGCTGGACCGGCTGGCCCGCGCGCACCTGATCCACGCGGCCGAGCCGGGCCGCTACGGGATGCACGACCTGCTGCGCGCCTATGCCAGGGAGCTGGCCAGCCGCCGCGAGGGCACGGCGGCGATGAGCCGCTTGCTCAATTACTATCTGCACGCCGCCAGTGCGGCGACGGACACCCTTTACCCGATCGGGCAGCCCCGCCAGCCCTCCATTCCGGCGCTGGCCACTCCCATACCGCCGGTGACCGACCAGGCCGCGGCGCAGGCATGGCTGGATGGCAGCCGGATCTGCCTGGTCGCCGCGGCCGCGCACGCGGCCAGCCAGCAGTGGCCCGGCCACGCCATCCGCCTGGCCGCGACGCTCAGGCAGCATCTGGTGCGCGGCGCCCACTACGCCGAGGCCATCACCATCCACACCTGCAGCGCCAGCGCCGCCCGCCGGATCGGAGACCGGGTCGCCGAAGCCGAGTCGCTCACCAGGCTCGGTGTCATCTACTGGTACCAGGGCCAGTACTCGCAGGCCGGCCGCTGCCAGCAGCAAGCCCTGGACTTGTGCCGCCAGTGCGAGGACCAGTCCAGTGAGGCGTACGCGCTGGGGAATCTCGGCATCATCAACTTCCGCTTGGGCCGTTACGAGCAGGCCATTCGTCAGCTCCGCGAGTCGCTGGACCTGTTCCGGCGGACCGGCAACCAAGTCGCCGAGGGACACACGCTGATCAGCCTCGGCGAGGTCGGCTGGCGGCATGGCAAGTACCGGCAGGCGGCCCGCCACCTCCAGCTGGCCCTTCACCTGTGCCGGCAGGGTGATGACCGCAATGGCGAGGGCTGCGCCTTGATCCTCCTCGGCCTTGTCTACGGCTGCCAGGGCCGCTATGAGGAGGCAGCCGCCTGCCAGCAGCAGGCGCTGACCGTGTTCCGCCAGGTCGGCAGCCCGGCCGGCGAAGCGGATGCCCTGACTAACCTCGGTGAGATCGACCTGCGGCAGGGCCGCTACCAGCACGCCACCCGCCACCTCCGGCATGCTCTGGGCGTGTTCCGCCGGATCGGCGGCCGGCCTGGCGAGGCGGATGCGCTGACACAGCTCGGCGATGTCTGCCTGCGGCAGGGCCGCTACCGGCAGGCGATCCACTACCAGCAGCAGGCGGTGGACCTGTACCGGCAGGTCGGGGACGAGTTCGGCACGGCCCAGGCCCTCAACGGGCTCGGTGAGGCCCTGCAGGCCACCGGCCAGGTCAGCCGCGCCCGCATCCAGCACGTCAGCGCGCTCACCCTGAGCAGCCAGACCAGGAACAAGCACCAGCAGGCTCGCGCCCTGGACAACCTCGGCCACCTGTGCCAGCTCACCGGGCACCCCGACCAGGCCCGCCGCCACTGGCAGCAGGCCCTCACCCTTTACACCGCCCTAGGCGCCCCCGAAGCCAGCCAGGTCCGCACCAGCCTCCGCCTCTAGTCCAGCAGCTGACACCCGGAAGGTCACCGGCCGGGCTCAGGGCAGGGCCAGGTAATAAGCGGCCCCGGCATTATCGTTCGCACCGCTATCGCCGATGATGGCAGTCGTACCTGACACTGCCATCGCGGAGCCGAAGGTGCCGTGGCAGGCGGGGGATGCGAGCAATGCCCGCTCACGCCAGCCGCCGCTCGGCGTTTCCTTGAACTCGTACCCGCGGTCGCATCCGCTTCCAGAGGTGATCGGCGCTCCGATCAGGATCCGGGATCCGGATATGGCGACCCCGTCACCGAATTCGAAGGTGTCGCCAGCCGGAGGATGCGGCACCGAGAGCTTGGCCCGCTGCCGCCAGGTCGCTCCCGACCGCTCGTAGACGTACGCTGCCCCGTCCGGGAGCGTGGCGTCGGCCCCGAGCACGACGGCGTCGCCCGAGACCGCGACGGTCAGGCCAAAGTAGACACGTGGGCCGGTCAGCAATTTACCCTGCCAGCTTCCGCCGGATTTGGTCAGGATATCGACCTTGTCCTGGAATGAGCCAGCAACCGCGACCGTGCCAGACGGCGTGCTCGATATGGCCACAGACACGCCGAACCAGTCACCGTTGAAGTCGGTGGGATCGGCGATCGTTGCCCGCAGCTTCGGCTTGCCCGAGATCGAATAGATAAAGACGCTGCCGGGTGCGGCAGACGCGCTGTAGGCCGGCGCGCCGATAATGGCCCAGGATCCCGATACCGCAAGTGAATAGCCGAAGTCATCGCCACCCGAACCCGGGTCAGCCAGGGTAGCCTGCAGCCGCCATCGACCGCGGGAGCGGTGGTAGACGTAGGTAGCCCCGTCTCCGCTGTTCACATTGGGGGCTCCGACCAGCAACGTCGTGCCGTATACGGCCACGCCGTTGCCGAAGGAACTTGAGGCCGGGCCGGCTGGGCCCAGTAGGGTCGCGGCAAGTCCCCAGTTCCCGTGCGAGCGCTGGTAAACATAGACGGCGCCCCTGCCAACCTTCACTCCGGGCGCACCGACCGCCGCGACCGAGCCAGCGAGCGCCACGGAAAACCCGAACTGGTCATTGGGATGGTGCGCCGCG
>JASIBM010000565.1 GCA_030045175.1 Streptosporangiaceae bacterium
ACGGCCGTGGCCGCGATCAAGCCGGCGGGCGCCACCTCGGACGGGATCAGGAAGGCGCTGCTCGGCGCCGTGGCCGAGATCGACCGGCTAGGCGCGTCGGCGCACAGCCGGATCCTCGTGCTGTCCAACGCCGAGACCCTCAGCAAGCCCGTCGCGGTTCCCCCGGTCCCCGTCGACGTCGTCGCCTCGTACTACGACAACGACGACTACCCAGCCACGCTGCGCCGGCTCGCGGCCGCCAGCGGCGGCACCGTCGGCAGCCCGGCGGACGTCGCCGCGCTGGCCCTGGCGTTCCCGCCTCTGCGGACGTCGCCAGCGCCTGCGGCGACCGCCTCGACGGCGCCCGCGGCTGGGCCAGCGCCCGCGTGGCGGCTCAGCGGCACGCTCGTCGGCGTGCTCGCCGTGGTGTTCGTGGCGTTTTTCTTGCTCGCGCTTATCGGGATCACCGCGGTGCGCCGGGCCGACCGCCGCCCGCTGGTCGGGCAGATCGAGCGCTACGGTCCGATGACCACCACACCGCTGACCCCGGACGCCGGGCCGCAGGACAAGGGCGAGGGCAAGGTCGCCCGGCGGGCCGTCGACCTGATGGGGCAGGTGCTCAGCTCGCGCCAGTCCGAGCCAAGGCTCGCGATGCGGCTTGACCGGGCGGGCATCGGCAGGCAGCCGGCCGAGTGGGCGCTGCTCTGCGTGTGCGCCTGCGTCACGCTCGCGGCCATCTGCTCGTTGTTGCTCGGCAACGTGCTGCTCGGCGTGCTGGCCGGGGTGGTGCTTGGCTGGGCGGGGATGCGGCTGGCCCTGAGCCTGAAGATCTCCAGGCGGCGCGCCGCGTTCGACGATCAGCTTCCGAACATCTTGCAGCTCGTGGCCAGCTCGATCCAGGCCGGCTTCTCGCTGGCCCAGGCGTTCGACGCGGTGGTGCGCGAGGACGCTCAGCCGGCGTCCGGCGAGATCGCCAGGGCGCTGGCAGAGACCAGGCTCGGGGTCGACCTCGCGGACGCGCTCGACGGCGTGGCTGACCGGCTCGATTCATCCGACCTTGGCTGGGTCATCATGGCGATCAGGATCCAGCGCGAGACCGGCGGAAACCTGGCCGAAGTGCTGCGCAACACCGTGGCGACGATGCGCGAGCGCGCGTACCTGCGCCGCCAGGTCAGGTCGCTCAGCGCCGAGGGCAGGTTGTCGGCGTATGTCCTGCTCGCGCTGCCGGTCCTGATCGGAGGCTGGCTGTTCTACTCGGACCCGAGCTACATGCGCCCGCTCTATACCACGGTCGTCGGCGTCCTCATGCTGGCCGTCGCCTGCGTGCTTGTCGTCATAGGCGGGTTCTGGATGCGCAACCTCATCAACGTGGAGGTGTGAGGTGTCAGGCTCCGTGCTGCTCGTCGCCGGGCTCGGCGCGCTCGGGCTGGGCATCATGCTGCTGATGGTCGGCGTGTTCTCGGCCAAGCGCGCGCCGCGCGGGGTCGCCGGGTCCATCGCGTCGATCGAGCGCCACTACGCGCAGCACGTAGTCGCCCCGGCGAACCAGGGGGACGCCGACGGCAGCGCTCAGCTTCCGTCGTGGGCGCGTCGCCTGGCGCTCCGGCTGTCGCCCGCTGGCGTGGCCTCCAGCCTTCAGCACAGGCTGGACGTGGCAGGCAACGAGCCTGGCTGGACCCCCGACCGGGTGCTCGCGTTCAAGGGAATCGGGCTGGTCGTCGGCGCGGCGCTGCTCGCCGTGGCCAGCGTGCACAACCCGGGCCTGGCGATCGTGTACGCGGCCATCGGCGGGGTCGGCGGGTTCTTCGTGCCCGACCTGCTGCTCTACAACAAGGGCCTCAAGCGGCAGGCGCGGATCGTGAACGCGCTACCCGACGCGATCGACATGCTGACCGTGTGCGTGGAGGCGGGACTCGGCTTCGATGGCGCGCTCGCCCAGGTGGCGCGCAACACCAGGGGACCGCTTGCCGAGGAGTTCGCTCGTGCCCTGCAGGAGATGCAGATCGGGCTGTCCCGCGCTCAGGCGCTGCGCGGGATGGTCACCAGGACGACAGTTCCTGAGCTGCGCTCGTTCGTCTCCGCGCTGATACAGGCGGGCGAGCTCGGCATCGCGGTCGCCAGGGTCCTGCGCGAGCAAGCCGTTGAGATGCGGGTCAGGCGCCGCCAGCGGGCCGAGGAGAAGGCGCAGAAGGTGCCGGTGAAGATCATGTTCCCGCTGGTGACCTGCCTGTTCCCGGCGTTGCTCGTGGTCATCATCGGGCCCGGCGCGATCTCGATCGCGCGGGCGCTTTTCGGCTTTTCCGGCTAGGGACTTGGCGTACCGCACGGCGCCGCGACCGTCGCCTGACCTGTCGTCTGACGCGCCGCCCGGCCGCTCACCGGCGCAGGCGCGGGCACCCGGTGGCCGCGCCTGGCTGATCGCCGCCGTGTCGCTGGTCTTCGCCGCGACCGCGCTACAGGCGAGGCGGCTCTGGCCGGACAGCTACTACGCCTTGTACGCGGGCAGGTACATCGTGGCGCACGGCGTACCGCACGCGAACGTGATCACCGCGGTCGCCCGCGGGGCGCCGTGGATCGACCAGCAGTGGCTTGCCCAGGTGCTGTACTACGGCGCCTGGGCGGCAGGCGGATACGCGGCGCTGGTCATCGCGTCGTCGGCGCTCATCGCGGCCGGGTTCGGCGTGCTCGCGGCGCTGATGCTGCGCCGGGGCGTGCCGCCAACCCGCGCGTTCGCCTGGACGCTGGCCGCCTTCATCGTGAGCTACGGCTACGCGTCGGCGCGCGCGCAGAGCTTCGGCTACCTGTTCCTCGGCCTGACCTTGTGGTTCATCGTCCGCGACGCGGAGGCGCCCGGGTCGCCTGCCGCGGGGGGTTCGGGGGGTCGTCCCCCCCAGGCCAGCACCGCAGCCGCGCCACGAGGCCGGACCTGGCTGGTGATCGGCGTGCTCGTGGCGTGGGCGAACACCCACGGATCGGTGCTGCTCGGCGCCGGCCTGGTCGCCGCGTACGCGGGTTACCGCGCCGCGCGTGCCTTGATCGGCAGGGCCAGCGACGATCAGCGGGACCGGGCGCTCCCGACGGCCGCGCGGTACCTCGCGCTCGCCGTGGCGGCCGTGGCGAGCGTCGCGTGCACCCCGTACGGCCTCGGGGTGACCGGCTACTACCACAGCCTGATCGGGAACGCCGTCTTGGACCGCAACGTGGCCGAGTGGGCGCCGCCGAGCCTGTACGACCCGCTGTGCTGGGCGTTCTTCGCCGTCGTCGTCGTCGTGGCGGTGCTGGTCGCCATCGCCTGGCACCGTGGCGCGACGCCGGACCCGCTCCTGCTCGCGATCGCCGCAGGCACGCTGGCACTGGCGCTGACGGCCTTTCGAAATATGCCGTGGTTTGGCTTTGCAGGAAGCCTGCTGGCTGCCGACACCCTGGCGAGGCGAGCCGGCCGGCGGGTGCCCGCGCTATCGGCCACCTTCCGCGTGGCCACGGCTGGCCTGCTCGCCGCGCTGGCGGTGGTGAGCCTGGTCGCGCTCGCGGCGGCGCCCGCGGACCAGTTCGAGGCGTGGATCCCGGGCCGGGCGATCGGCGTCGGTGCGGCCGTCGCCGCGCGGCATCCCACCTGGCGCGTCCTTGACGACCAGTGGTCGGCGGCTGGGATGCTGTGGCTGTACCCATCGATGCTCGGCAGGGTCGCGTTCGACGTCAGGGTCGAGCAGTACAAGCTCTCGGACATGAGCGCGTTCTTCGACTTCCTGTACGTGCGCGGGCCGCGGTGGCAACGGGTCACCAGGGGCTACAACATCATCGTCGTGTCCCGCCTCTGGCACCCCGGCCTGGCCAGGGCGCTGACCAGGCTGCCCGGCTGGCGGGTCATCTACTCAGATCGCGCGGGATTGGTCCTGATCCGCCGGTAGCTGGCGCCGTCTTCCATGATCGTGGTCGCCTGTCAGCTGCCATAGCTGAGAATCGTCCCCGATCATGGTCCTGAGCACTGGTATGGGCGAATCAGCCATTGTTCATGGGGACGGTAACGGTACCGTGAGTACCGGAGGTGTCCGATGTTTGATGAGGACGAGCAGTACCCCGGCGGACGGCATGCCAGGCAAGATCCAGTCGGCAGGCGTGGCCTGCTGAAGGCGGCCCTGGTCGTCGCGGCCGCCGTGCCGGGGCTGGCCGTGCTCGCCGATCACCTGCTTCGGCGCGGGCACGATGTGACCGCGCCCCAGGCCGCGCCGGCCGGCAGGTCGCCGCAGAGTCCCCCGGTCAACCGGCCGCTGGTGTCCCGCCCGACCCAGGTAGTGCTGCCGCTGGCCGGCAAGGTGATCGTGCTCGACCCCGGCCACAACCCGAACAACATCGACCACCTGGCCGAGATCGACAGGCTGATCAACTCAGGCGGCTTCCTGAAGGCGTGCAACACCGTCGGCGCCGAGACCGACGCCGGCTTCCCCGAATGGGCCTTCAACCTGGACGTCGCGCGCAGGGCCAGGGTCATACTCAGGTCGCAGGGCGCGCAGGTGATCATGACCCAGAACGGCCACACGCCCTACGGCCCGTGCAACAACCGGCGCGCCTGGATAAGCAACCACGCCCACGCCGACGCCACCATCGCCATCCACGCCGACGGCGGTCCCCCTGAGGGGTACGGCTTCGCCGCGCTCGTGCCGCTGCTCGTCATCAGCTCGATCAGCGACAACAAGGCGATCATCAAGCCGTCCGGCGAGCTGGGCGAGGCGACGGTGCGGCAATTCGCGCAGGCGACCGGCGAGCCCCTGTCCACCTACCTGGGCGCGGACGGGATACAGGAACGCAACGACCTCTGCGGGCTCAACCTGTCGACGGTGCCGAAGATCTTCATCGAGTGCGCCAACATGCGCAACGCGAGCGATGCACTCAAGGTGACCGATCCCACCTGGCGGGACGCCGCTGCGCTGGGCATAGCGAACTCGATCAAGGCGTTCGTGCTGCGGTGACGTGAGCCAGGGCGGGCGTCAGGAGCGCACGAGCCTGGCGATGGCGTCCGAGGCCTCCTTGATCTTCTCGTCCGCGGTGTCGCCACCGTCGTTGACGGCCTGCACGACGCAGTGGCCGAGGTGCTCCTCGAGCAGGCCGAGGGCTACCGCTTGCAGCGCCTTGGTGGCCGCGGCGACCTGGGTGAGGATGTCGATGCAGTAGCTGTCCTGCTCGACCATCCGCTGCAGGCCGCGCACCTGGCCCTCGATGCGGCGCAGCCGCTTGATGTAGCTGTCCTTGTCATGGGTGTATCCGTACATTCGCCCTCCGGTCCGGGGACGTCCTGGCGAGTCAGCCGCGCTCTCCGGTTGCCAGGTTAGCCTGAGCGGCCATTCGGCTCGACGCGCAGTCGTGGCAACGGTGCTGAGAATTTGCCCGACGGCCGTGGCCGCCAGCCGCTACCTGGCGCTTGTCCGTGCCTGACGCGGTAGCTTGCCGTGTATGGCTTGTGCCGCGGATCGGAGGTTCGAGGTGACACGGCGTATCGTCGGCCGGCGCGGCGCCAGGGCTGGCCGCTGCGGCCGGACCAGGCTTGCGGGCCGGTTTCCCGTTGTGGCCTGCCTGTCGGCCCTGATCGCCGCGGCCGCCGGTGTCGCTGGCTGCGGGCACGCGAACGACGACACCCCGGTTTATGTCGTGCAGGCCAGTAAGGTCCCCGGCCTGGGCACGATCATTGCCGATGGCCGGGGTTTCAGCTTGTACATGTACACCCCCGACCACCGCGGGCCGTCGCGATGCAGCGGGTTTTGCGCCCGGCAGTGGCCGCCGCTGCTGCTGCCGCGCGGGGTGGCGAGGCCCAAGGCGGGCCCCGGTGTCAGGGCGGCGCTGCTCGGCACCGTGCGACGGAGCGACGGCCGGCTTCAGGTGACGTACAACCGGTGGCCGTTGTACCTGTGGCAAGGCGATACCGCTCCCGGTGAGGCAACCGGCCAGGCCGATGACATGGGACTGTGGTACGTGCTGTCAGTCTCCGGCGCCGTGGACAGGGCCACCCCCCGCTCCTGACCGTCGGAGAGTCACGACTGGGAGCGCAGGGCGAGGATGCCGCGGTGCGGTTGCCAAGCGCCTCGGTGGCAGGATGGGCGGTGCGAAGGAGGTGATGCGGGCGGCCACGCGCGTTGCCGGGCCGATACCGGCTTAGGTAGATTTCCGGTGCGACTGAATCGGCCTCGCCCCCCAAGCGCCCAATCTCGCGGGTAGTCCAGGAAGGAGGTACTGCCCGATGTCATCGGCTGTGGTCACTGGCGCAGTGTCTCCGCCGGGTTCTGCTGAGCTCGAGTTGTCGATCGGGGGAATGACGTGCGCGGCCTGCGCGGCCCGGGTGGAAAGGAAGCTCGGGAGGATCGACGGCGTCGCGGCGAGCGTGAACTTCGCCACGGGACGGGCGCTGGTCACCGCTCCGTCATCGGTCCCGCCTGCGCGGCTGATCGAAGCGGTGCAACAGGCCGGATACCTGGCGGAAGTCGTGCCGGCACCCGCGGCACGGGACGCGGCCGGGTTCGCGGCCGGCGGCGCTGACCTGGAGCGGGTCGCCTACCTGCGGCGCAGGCTGATCGTGGCGCTGGCGTTCTTCGTCCCGTCGGGCGAGGTGTCAGTGATGCTCTCGCTGTTCCCTGCGTTGCGGTTCCCCGGCTGGCAGTGGGTTCTGATCGTCCTGGCCATCCCCGTCGTCGGGTGGGCGGCGTGGCCGTTTCACACGGCGACGCTGCGGAACCTGCGGCACGGCACGACATCCATGGACACCCTGGTGTCACTGGGCATCACGGCCGCGTGCGCCTGGTCGGTCTACGCGATGTTCGTGCTTGACCGCGGGCGACCGCGGGTGAGCCCGCTCGACCTGCTGCTGCACGCCTCGGGCGGCGGTATCTACCTTGAGGTCGCGGTGTCGGTGACCACGTTCATGCTAGCGGGCCGGTGGTACGAGGCTCGTGCCCGGCGCGACGCGGGGGAGGCGATGCGCCGCCTGGCGGCCGCGGCGGCGGCGGAGGCGTGCGTCCTCGGCAGCGACGGGACCGAGCGTCGCGTGCCCGTGTCGCAGCTGGTTCCTGGCGACAGGTTCGTGGTCAGGCCGGGGGAGGCGATATCGGCTGACGGGGCGGTGGAGTTCGGCGAGTCCGCGGTCGACACCAGCATGATGACCGGCGAGCCGGTGCCGGCCGATGTCGCCGTCGGCGCGACGGTGATGGCGGGGACCGTGGCCGTGAACGGCAGGCTCGTCGTGCGTGCCACCCGAACCGGCAGCGACACCCAGCTCGCCCACCTGATCAGCCTGGTAGAGCGCGCCCAGGCCGACAAGTCGGCAGTGCAGCGGCTGGCCGACCGGATCTGCGGCGTCTTCGTCCCCGCGGTCCTCTCGGCGGCTGTCCTGACCCTCGTCGGGTGGCTGCTGGCGGGAAGCACGGCTGAGCCGGCGTTCAGCGCCGCCCTCGCGGTGCTGATCATCGCGTGCCCGTGCGCACTCGGCCTGGCCACCCCGGCCGCCCTGGTTGTCGCGTGCGGCCGCGGCGCGCAGCTGGGCATCTTCATCAAGGGCTACCAGGCGCTCGAGGCGTCCCGCAGCGTGGACACCGTGCTGCTTGACAAGACCGGCACCGTCACGACCGGCACCATGACGGTGACCGGGATGGTCGCCGCGGCCGGCACCGGCGAGGATGTGCTGCTGCGGCGCATGGGCGCGGTAGAGCACGCGTCGCGGCATCCTGTCGCCACGGCGGTCACCTCGTACGCGGCCGGCCGGGCCGGGCCGCTGCCGGCTGCCGAGGGTTTCGTGTCGATGCCGGGCCTGGGGGCACGCGGCGTCGTTGACGGCGGCGAGGTGCTGGTAGGCCGGGCCAGGCTGTTCGCTGAGCGCGGGCTCACGATCGGCGAGGAGCTGACCCGTCAGTGCGCGGCGTGGGAGAGCGCGGGCCGTACCGCGGTGCTGGCCGGCTGGGGCGGCGAGGCCCGCGGCGCGGTCGCCGTCGCCGACGTGGTCAAGCCCTCGGCGGTCGCTGCGGTCGGCGAGCTGCGCGGGCTGGGCCTGCGCACGGTGCTGCTGACGGGCGATGGCGAGGCCGCCGCCCAGGCCATCGGCGTCGAATGCGGCGTCGACGAGGTGATCGCCGGCGCGCTGCCTGGTGACAAGGCGACGGTGATCCGCGGCCTGCAAGAACGTGGCCACCGGGTCGCCATGGCCGGGGACGGGACCAACGACGGGCCGGCGCTGGCAGCGGCGGACCTGGGCCTGGCGCTCGGCTCCGGCACTGACGTGGCGATCAGCGCCGCTGACCTGATCCTGCTGCGGGATGACCTGAGCGTCATCCCGGACGCGATCAGGCTGGCGCGGGCGACCCTGCGGGTGATCCGCCGCAACCTCGCCTGGGCGTTCGGCTATAACGTGGCGGCGATCCCGCTGGCCGCCGCCGGGTACCTGAACCCGCTGATCGCCGGGGCGGCGATGGCGGCCTCGTCGGCCTTCGTCGTCGCCAGCAGCGTGCGGCTGCGGCACTTCGATGCCACCGGGCCAGGCCGCAGCGACCGCGCGGTCGCCCGCTTCGGCCGGCCAGCGCTCCCCGAGCCGGCCGGGCCGGTGAGAGAGGAGCCAGCGTTGTGCCTGGAATGAACTCAGGACTCAATCCCAGCGATTCCGCGGTGGTGGCCGCGTTCAAGACCGCGCTGCTGCACCAGGGGCTGATCGCGCTGCTGATCTTCGCCACCCTAGGCCTTGCCTGGGTCAGCATCCGGGCCGTGCTGTTCGGCCCTGGCGGGGACGGCGCCGCCAAGGGGCTCGTCGTGGCTGCCCCGGCCGGCGCCGAGCCCGCGGGACGGCAAGTGCTGCGGGTCGGGTTCGGCCTGCTGTGGTTGTTCGACGGGCTGCTTCAGGCCCAGCCGCAGATGGCGATCGGGCTGCCGTCGCGGGTCATCGAGCCCACGGCGGCGAGTTCGCCGTCGTGGGTGCAGCACGTGGTGAACTGGGCGGGCACGTCCTGGACTTACCACCCGCTTGAGGTCGGCGCGGCAGCGGTGTGGATCCAGGTCGGGATCGGGATCTGGCTGCTCGCCGCCTCGCGCGGCACGCTATCCCGCCTCGCGGGCTTGGCCAGCGTCGGCTGGGGCCTGGTGGTGTGGGCGTTCGGCGAGTCCTTTGGCGGGATCTTCGCGCCCGGCCTGACCTGGCTGTCTGGCGCGCCTGGGGCGGTGCTTATCTACGTCGTCGCCGGCCTGCTGATCGCGCTGCCCGGGCGCGCCTGGGGCACCCGGTTGCCTGGCCGGCTGATCCTGGCTGGTCTCGGATTGTTCCTGGTGGGGATGGCGGTCCTGCAAGCCTGGCCCGGGCGGGGATTCTGGCAGGGGATCTCGCACGGCAAGCCGGGCAGTCTCGCCGCGATGACCCAGTCGATGGCCCCGACCCCGCAGCCACATGTCTTGTCCGCCTGGATCACGGCCTTCACGGCCTTCGACGAGGCACACGGCTTCGCCGTCAACCTATTCGCCGTCATCGTGCTCGCGGTGACCGGCGTGACGTTCCTGAGCGGCCGGCCGAGGCTAATCCGCCCGGTCCTGATCGCGTTCACGGTGTTCTGCGCGGCAGACTGGGTCCTGATCCAGGACTTCGGATTCCTCGGCGGGCTGGGCACCGACCCGAACAGCATGATCCCAATGGTCCTGCTCGCCGCCGCCGGGTACCTGGCGCTGGCACGAGAGCCCGTGCGCGCGACGGAGCCGGCCGCTGCCCAGGCCGCCGCTGCCTCCTGGCGCGATCGAGTCGCCCCGCAGCTCCGCCTGAAGGCGATCGCGTCGGCTAGCATCCGCACCGTCGCGGCTATCGGCGCGATCGGCGTGGTCATCCTGGGCGTCGCTCCGATGGCTGCCGCCCAGGCCGACCCCGTCGCCGACCCGATCCTGGCGCAGGCTATCGACGGGTCGAGCGCGGCGCTGGATGCCCCGGCTCCCGCCTTTAGCCTCACCGACCAGCATGGCTCTCCCGTCAGCCTGGCCAGCTTGCACGGCAAGGTCGTGCTGCTGACCTTCCTCGACCCGGTCTGCACCACCGACTGCCCGGTCGAAGCTCAGGAGTTCCGCCAGGCCGGCCAGTTGCTCGGCGCCGACGACAGCCGCGTCGAGCTCGTCGCCATCGTCGCCAACCCGGTCGACTACCAGGTCGGCTACACGCGCGCCTTCGACCAGCAGGAGCATCTCGCCGGCGTTCGCAACTGGCTGTACCTGACCGGCACCCCGGCGCAGCTCAACCGGGTCTGGGCCAGCTACGGGATAACGGCGGCGATCCTGCCCGCGGGGTCCATGGTCGCGCACAGTGAGATCGCGTTCGTCGTCGCCGGCGGTCGCATCAGGGACGAGCTGAACTTCGACCCAGGCCCGGCGACCGTAGCCACGCAATCCTCATTCGCCGCCGAGCTTGCCAACGCGGCCAGGCAGTTCCTGGGCGGGTCATGAACCGCCGGCGCCACCGCGCAGTGCTCGGCCTGACGCTGGCGGGTGCGATCCTGATGGCGGGCTGCGGCACGGCGCCTCAAGTCGTGCGTTCCTCCCCGCCGCGGCTCGCGCGGCCGGTGACCCTCAACACCTCGCAGACGTCCGCCGCCGGGACATGGGCGGTCGTGCTCATGGGGGGATCGGCGGCTCAGCACAATAACTTCTGGCAGCTCTTCATCCTCCAGGCAGGCAGCGCGGGCTGGAAGCTGGTCACCCCGCCGGGTACCGCAGACAACGGCGGGCTGGTCATCGCCCCGAGCGGGCAGACGCTGATCACCGCGTTCCGGCCCAACCAGGGCCTTGACTTCTCCCCGCTGATCCAGACCACCGACGGCGGCAAGGCCTGGGCCTCGCTCAACCCGCTTGACGGGCCGCTGGCCGACGTCCCCGACGCGCTCGCGGTCCGGCCGGGCGGCGGGCTGCTCGCGCTGCTCACCACGGGAAGCGTCGTAGCAGCCGCACCCGGCGGCACCACGTGGCGCACCCTGGCCAGCGAGCGAGCCATCGCCGCCACGGCGGCTGGCCGGCGTTGCGGCCTGACCGCCCTCACCGCCGTCGCGGTCGGTCCGTCAGGGACGCCGCTGCTTGGCGGTGCGTGCGCGCGCCAGGGAACGGCGGGGATCTTCGCGGCGGCCGCAGGAACCTGGCAGCTGGCCGGGCCTGCCGTGCCCGCCCTGGCCGGCGCGGACATCAGCGTGGTCAGGCTTATCCAGGTCGGCGGGCGGGAGATCGCGCTGCTGGCGACCGGCCGGACGCCAGGCGCGAGCCTGGTGGCCGCATGGTCCGATGGCAGGGGTCACTGGACGCTCTCGCCGCCGTTCGCCGTCGGCCGGGCGGGCATCGCGTCGGCGTCGTTCGGGCCTGGTGGCGTCGTCGCGGTGCAACTGGGCGACCGGCACGGCGAGGTGACCCTTCCTGGCCGAGGATGGCAGCCGCTGCCCCAGCTGCCGCCAGGAACCACCGCCCTTGCGGCCGTGCCTGGCGGCGTGGTCGATGCCCTGGCTGTCCGCCGAACGAGGCTCACCATCTGGCAAGCCAGGCCCGGCGCCTCGGCTTGGGCCAGAACGCAGTCCGTCGGGGTTCCGATTGAATTCGGCTCGTCAAGCTGACCATGGAGCATGCCAGGGGCGAGCCGCAGTAGGCTGTTACCCGCGTGACAACAGAGCCCGGAATATCCGGTTCCAGGTTATTAAGCGCTTGAGGACGTCAGCCATGGCCGCAACCGTCATCACCGTCACCGGCATGACATGCTCGCACTGCGTGAGCGCGGTGCGAGCTGAGATAGCAAAGCTGGCGGGGGTGTCCGATGTCGACGTGGACCTGGGCACGGGCGCGGTGACCGTGACCGGGGAGCCATTGCCCGACGCCGATGCCCTGCGCAAGGCTGTCGACGAGGCTGGTTACGAGGTAGCCGCCTGAGGGGTGCCGGCCGACCGCGGGTGAGCAGGGACGATCGCGCGCCGGGTATCGGGCGGGGGTGCGCCTGACGCCTGGCAGGTCGTACCTTCAGAGCATCAGGACGAGCATGTAGGCCATCGTCGCGCCCATCGCGATCTGGCAGCACAGGGCGAGACGTGGCATCACGGGACCGCCGGCCTCGCCTGGGCCGATCTCGGTGTCAGCCGAGCCGGTGGCTGGCGATTCCGTAGTGTCCGCCGCCAGCCCGGCCGCGGATGCGAGCCCGGCCCTGGCGAGAGCCAGGCCCGCCTCGACCCGCGGATTCACCGCAAGCGCGGGAGCCATCCGGGGCAGCCGGGAGAGCCGGTCGATGTCCCAGACGATGAATCCGACTAGGACCAGCGTGAGCACGAGGGCCAGGAACTGCAAGCGCGTGCCCGCCGACGACCCCCCCATGCCCATGCCGCTGGCCATCGTTCCGCTCGAGTTCATCAGCGCCGGAGCGGCCAGCAGCATGTACACCATCGCGCAGCACATGGCGAGGTGAGGCAGATGGTGGTGGCGGTGCGCCGGCGCCCGCTGGCCGCTGCCCGCCCGGCTGGCCTGGTAGCTCCTGGCGATCAGCCAGGCGTACCAGACGGCAGCAGCGCCGAAGACCGCGGCCCAGACGTCGGCCGGGAGCGTCTTCAGGCTCGTGACCAGCATGCCGGCCATCGCGATGCCCATCAGCGCGTGCACAGCGTCGATGTCATGCTCAGCTGGCCGGCGCTTGGCGCGCGTGACGACGATCCGGGTGACGCAGTAGATCGTGGTCGCGATCATGACTCCAGCCAGGATGTCCGCGAGCCAGCCTTGTCCGCCCACTTCCGTGTCCTCTTCCTGTCCTAAGTTCTTACTTCTTCGTGGTCCTTAGTCGTCCGTGCCCGCGGCCGTGGCTGTGACCAGCGCGGGGGCAGCCGGCGCTTCGGCCGCGCCGAGCGGCCCGAGCCGCAGGCCCGGCCAGTAGAGGAGCGCGAAGAGCGCCAGCAGCGGGCCCGAGTTGGGGTCGGTGCCACCGCCGGTCAGGATGCCGCCGAAAGCCTCCCCGACCACCCAGATGAACGCCGCGAGCGCGAGCGCGAGCACGAGCACGGCCCTGGCTGCCGGGGCGGGCAGGAAGATGCCCACCGCGATCAGGGCGAACGCGACCGCCAGCACCACGGAACCCGCGATCCCGTTGTGCGCCAGCGCGCTGGCGACCCCGTTCTCGATCGAGGTCAGCCAGCCAGGCTCACCAGCGGTCATGCCCGAGATCTGGTCATGCAGCCCCTGCGAGGTAAGGTTCGCCGATTGCAGGGTGAAGAACACCATGGCAGACCAGAAGACCAGCCAGGCCGCGCGCGCCGCGGTCAGGCCGACGGCGCGGGCGGCGACGAAGGGCGCGGACGCGTTCCTGTCGGCAGGCCACAGCAGCACCGCGATCAGCGCGTAGATCAGAACGGCACCAGGGGCGCCGGTGACCGGGCTGGCACTGCCGGTCAGGACCTCGCCAAGACCCTCGCCGAACCACCAGACGCCGAGCGCCCAGGCGACCGACGTGGCGAGCGCGACCTTGACCGTGGGCCGGTAGGCGATGCCGATGGCGATGGCGAGCTGTATCGTCGCGAAGATCGCGTTGAGCAGGACCAGGTGATGCTCGACCAGGCTCGCGTCCCAGGTGATCGGGCTCGCGATCACTCTCGGGTTTCCCGGGGCGGTGGCCGCCAGCATCTGCGGGAATGCCTTGCTGAACATGAAGGACTGATACTGGAGCACGGCGTCGAGCAACCAGACGGCCGCGAGCGCGAGCTGCAGGATCCGCCTGACATCCGGCGGATCCCCGGCGGAAGCCGCGCTGGCCGACCTAGCACGCGGCAGCCAGCGGCTGCTCGCCGCGATGTCACTCATGATGTCGATCTCC
>JASIBM010000566.1 GCA_030045175.1 Streptosporangiaceae bacterium
CCTGGCGCTGAGCCACCCGGCCGGCGACATCCGGCCGGCCGCTGTGGCCGAGATGGCCAGGCGCGTCAACGCGCGGATCGGGTCGACCAGGGGCACGATGCGAGGGCAAGCTGAGGTCGCCCGTTTCTTCGCTGACCTGGAGCTTGTCGAACCTGGCCTGGTGCAGCCGTCGCAGTGGCACCCCGCGGATCGCGCGAGTGAGGAGATCGGCGTCTGGTGCGGCGTAGCCCGCAAGCCGTAGCCTGGCGCCGTTTCACCGGGCAAGCCGGACACGCTCGCGGATGCGGCGCATCTGATCGGCGATGGGTCGCCCGAGGAACGTGCCGAGGCTTGCCCCGGCCGCGATACCCAGCGCGACGGCAAGCGCGAGCAGGAGAGTATGGGCTCCCTTCGCCGTGTCAGCGCTTCCCGGGGTGGTGCCCACGACCTCGATCAAGCCGTTGTAGAGCGACAAGCCTGGCACGAGCGGCAGCAGGGCCGCGCTGATGAGCGCGAACCCAGGCACCTTGGTCCGCCGGACTATCAGCGTCGCCGTCAGGGCCGCGACCAGGGCGCCTACCGTGTTCGCCGCCACGTCACCCGCGCCTGCCTGGATCGTCGCCGTGTAGCCTGCCCAGCCGAGCAGTCCCATGGCCGCCGAGAGGCCGATCGTGATCGCGTCCGCATAGGCGCAGAGCGCGAAGAACGCCGCGGTGAGCGTGGCGCCCACGAACTGCGACCCGGTCGGCCCGAATGGCACCGGATTAGGGGAGATCGCCAGGGGCATCCCCAGGTGCAGCGCTATCTGAAGCCCGACGACGATGCCGATCACTATCCCTGCGGTGCGCATGGCCACCTCGAACACCCGTGCCGTCGCCGTCACGTAGAACTGGTCGATGGCATCTTGGACCGCTCCCACGATCGTCATGCCGGCCACCAGCATGACGATGCCGCCGACCACGATGAGCGTGGAGTTGAGCCCGGTGAAGAAGCGGACGCCGTGGCCAGCCGCGAGCCTGATCGCCGCCGCGATCAGGGTGATCAGCGCGGCCGCTATCACGTTCTGGAAGAAGGGCGGGACGCGCCGCATGGCCATCATCGCGTGCGCGCGGTCGACCACGCAGCCGGTCAGGAACGTGATCAGGACGATCTTCCAGGACGTCGTGAAGAGCAGCGATACCCCGGCGGCGACGCCCGCGTTGCCGATCACGGCGACCCACGCCGGGTACGGGTGGTCAGCCGAGCGAATGCGCTGGAAGGCATCAAGGGCCTCGCTGATCGGCAGGCCGGCCTGGATCTTGTCAGAGAGCTTGTCGAGCTCTCGGACCTGGCTGTAGTCGATGACGTCCGGGCGCACCACGCGGACGGCGGTGACCGGAGCGCCCCCGGCCTCTGGATAGTGCGACATGGTGATGGCCGTATAGGTCACGTCGACGTGCACTCGGCTCAGCCCATAAGCCTGGGTGATCCGCAGCATCAAGACGACCACGTCGTTCGCCGACATCCCGGCCGCAAGCAGCGCGTCACCAACCCGGATGGCTAGCTGTAGCACGGCATTGGCGGGTGCGTCAGCCGAGCGCTCGCTGGACATCGCCTGCTTCCTCGTCACGTTCCAGCCCGGCACTCCAGTTTGTCAGTGCTAGCCCCGTTGCGTGCAAGGTCAACTTTAGGCGGACAGGCAGGCAGGGCAGGTTTCGCGCGCAGGCCAGGAGGTAGGTTCGCCGTTGGCGGTGACCTGCGCCTTGTCGCAGCGGGGGAAGGGGGGTACCGCAATGAGTGCCTTCACCGTGGAGGTGGGCAATCATCCGGGCGCGCTCTCCAGCCTGTGCGATGCGATGGCCGGCCGCGACGTCAACCTCTTGCTCTGCGCGACTACGTACGGCGACAGCGGTGTCATCGCCTTCATCGCAGACGACGAGGCTTCGGCCATGGCTGTGCTCGATAGCCTCGGCCTGCAGTACCTGGTGCGGCCCGCGCTTACCGTTCGCATGGAAAACTCACCTGGTGTCGGCGCGGCGACCTTCCGCAAGCTCTCAGACGCGGACGTCAACGTCGACCTGCTCCTGCCGGTCCGCATCTGTGACGAGCTGTTCTACGCGGTCCTGTGGGTGAGCGACGAGAATGCCGCCAGGAGCGCTCTCGGCGACCAGGTGATCGAGGCTATCTAGCTGACTCCGGGCCCGCCGCTGCGCCGGTGCTGGCCCGGGGGGACGACCCCCCGCCGCACCCGTGCCGGAGCCAGGCCAGGGCCGGCTGGCATCATCGGATGCATGACGGTAGTGAAGATCAACGCGATCACGGTGCCGGCCGAGAGCGGGGACGAGCTCGCGCGACGGTTCGCCGCGAGGGCGGGCGCTGTCGACGATCAGGATGGCTTCGAGGGCTTTGAGCTACTCAAGCCGGCCGACGGCCGCACCACCTGGCTCGTGGTGACGCGGTGGCGCGACGACGACGCGTTCGAGGCGTGGCTGCACTCGCCTGCGTTCGGCCACGGGCACCGCTCGGCGGCCGAGCGCGGCGGCGGTGAGGCGCCTGCTCCGGTCGGCGTGAGCAGTGAGCTTTGGTCCTATGAGATCGCTGGCGGATCGGGTCGATGAGACCCGTCCGCACGGCAGCCCGGTTACGGGCGCAGCCTCGCGAACTCCCGTATCCGCGCCGTGGCCGTTCGCATGTCCGCCTTGGCCAGGGGATAGGAGACCACGCCGAAGACCATGACGGCGCAGGCGGCCGAGACCACCGCTACCCCGGCGGCCATCAGCTTTCCGCTTACGGGTACCGCGAGGCTGACCGCCACGCTGACGATGGCGGCCGCGGCCCCCGCCGTCAGCCCAGCCAGCGTGGCGCGGCCGACGCCGCGCAAGGCTGCCTCGCCGCGTATCCGGCGGGTGACCATGACCATCGGGATCGCCACGATGGTCTGGCCGACGGTGTTGCCCAGGGCGAGCGCCGCCACCACCAGCCGGGCCGGCGCGAGCTCAGCGAGCAGCACGTCCGCCGCGATCACCATCAGCCAGCTCCCGGCCAGCGCTGCCGCCGCGACCCTGAACCGCCCGATGGCAAGCATCACCCTGGACAGGTTCGTGACCACCGCCATGCTTGCTATGCCGGGAGCGAACATGGCGAACGCCCCGATGAGCTCAGGCACCTGATCCGGCCGCTTGGCAAGGACGTGCGCCGCGGGAACGGCGATCGCCGCGAGCACGGCCGAGCCGAGCCAGGACATCAGCAAGATCGCGCGCGTGGACCCGGCGCAGGTACGGTCGAAGTCCTCGCCGCCGCGAGATAGGGCAGGAAACGTGCTGGTGACGATGGAGACGGCCAGCACGGCGAAGACCGCGCTGAACGCCAGCCATGCGTAGTTGAAAAGGACGAGGGCTCCCGTCTCGCCGCGCCCGTTGGCCAGTTCGATGACCACGATGGTGGACAAGTCGGTGGCGAGGAACTCGACGACGCCGACGATCACCAGCCCGCCGGCCTGGCGCGCTATCCCGGCGGGCAGTCGCAGGGCTGGCCGGAACTTAATGCGCAGCCGCAACGCGGGCACCAGGACCACGAGCAGGAGGGCGCCGATGCTCAGGGTGGTCCCCACCGACAGGACAAGCTCGGCCGTGACTGGCGTCCTGGCCAGTTGCGCGCCCTTGTCCAGCGGCACGAAGGTGAGGTAGGAGGCGATCAGCACCATGCTGACGACCACCGGCGCTAGCGCAGGCCCGGTGAACCTGCGGAAAGCCTGCAGCAGCCCGATCAGCGGAACCGAGAGCCCGTAGAGCAGGATCTGGGGGGCAAAGACCTCGATCATGCTCGTGGTCGTGCGGACCACATCGGCGTGAGCGCAGCGAACGTGCGCATTGGCCGGATTGAGCAGCGAGGCGATCGGCCCGGCCAGGCCGAGGATGATCAGCGTGACGGGCAGCAGGATGATGACGGCCCAGGTAAACAGGGCCGAGGAGATCTGGCCGAGGCGCGCCTTCTCCGCCGGGTCATCGGGGGCTCGCGCGGCGAGACGAGCCAGCACAGGTACCATCGCGCTCGCGAGCGCGCCGCCGAGCGCGAGCTCGGCGATCAGGCTGGGCACCTGATACGCGGTGACGTAGGCGGTGCCAAGGCATCCAGCGCCGATTGTCTGCGAGAAGACGAGCGTGCGGACGAGCCCGAGCAGCCGTGACACCACCGTGAGGCCGGCGATCAGGGCGGCTCCGCGGGCGATGCTAACGGCGGTCCGTTGGCCTGAATCCGGGTCAGTAGGCTCCGCCAAGTCGGCCTCGTTGGTCTGCACCTGCGACTCCTGCTGATTGCGTCGGCGCGGTTAACCTGCCAGCGGCACCGGTTCGGGAACCTGAGGGAAGTGCGAAACGTACGCTACGGAACCCGCCGATCAGACAATGTCCGGGCCGATGCTCACCATAGCAGCCGGCCGGAGCACCGCGACGTGCCGTGACGCGCCGGGCCCGGCGCACCGCGACCGGTGAAGCCCGGCGAGCCGCGAGATTTCCGGCATCGCTAGGTTAAGGCACCATAAATCGGCTACACCAAAAAACCTGGATTGTATCCGACCTTGACAATTTAGCTCCCCGCGTCAGACTGGGCGCGGGGAGCTAACCGTCCAAAAGATCTTCGGCGGTTCTTTCCTTTTCGGAATGGGGCGATGGGGCCCCTGGCGAAAGGAGCATGTCGTGCGCAGATGGAGATGGGGAGCGCTCACGTGCGGCACGGCGCTGACCGTGGCCGCCGCGATGGGCTCGGCCGCGCCGGCGACCCTCGGGGCCGCCGGATCGACGGCAGGCACCGCGGCACGACCTGTGGTGCTGATCCATCCGAACGTCGTTCAGGCCATGGGCCACTTCTCGCAGCCGCCGACGACGGCGGAATGCGAGGCGGACTTCAGCGTGGCCTGCTATGTCCCCAGCCAGATCCAGACGGCCTACGGGACGCCGGCCTTGTACTCTCAGGGCATCACCGGCCAGGGCCAGACGATCATCATCGTCGACTCGTTCGGCTCGCCCACCATTGCCTCGGATCTGGCCACCTTCGACTCGACCTTCAACCTGCCCGCGCCGCCGTCCCTGCGGGTCCTCCAGCCGGCCGGGCCGGTGACCTACAACCCGAACAACCCCGATGACGTGGGCTGGGCGGGCGAGGCGACCCTCGACGTGGAGTACGCCCACACGATCGCGCCAGGCGCCAGCATCGTGCTGCTCGAGACGCCAACGGACGAGACAGAGGGCACGGCGGGCTTCCCGCAGATCGTCCAGGCCGAGGAGTACGCGATCGACCACAATCTCGGCGGCGTGATAAGCCAGAGCTTCGGCGCCACCGAGCAAACCTTCACCCCCGTGTCGTCGCTGCTCGACCTGCGCGGCGCCTACACGGACGCGTACGCGCACGGGATTACCGTGCTCGCCTCGGCGGGGGACAGCGGCGCCGCCAACGTGGGCCTGGACGGGGAAACCTACTACCTGTACCCCACGGTCGGCTGGCCGGCTAGCGACCCGCTGGTCACCGGTGTCGGCGGCACCCAGCTGTCACTGGACGCGAACGGCAACCGCACCTCACCGGACGTGGTGTGGAACGACACCTACAGCGTGGCGACCAACCAGTTCATCTTCGGTGACAACGGGCCGAACCCGCTGGCGTCCGGCGGCGGTCTCTCCTCCGTCTTCTCCAGGCCGTCGTACCAGGACGGTGTCAGCGGCGTCGTCGGCAGCCAGCGGGGAGTACCCGACATCTCGATGAGCGCGGCGTGCAACGGCGCGGTCGACACTTACCAGAGCTTCCCCGGCGCGCCCGCCGGCTGGTACCCGGTCTGCGGCACCAGTGAGGCATCCCCGCTCTTCGCCGGGATCGTCTCGCTCGCCGACCAGGTGGCTGGCCACCCGCTCGGCCTGATCAACCCCGCGCTGTACGCCCTGTCGGCGCTGCAGGCACCGGGCATCGTCGATGTCACCTCAGGCAACAACACCGTCAGCTTCACCCAGGACGGGCAGCTTGACACCGTCAACGGCTACTCCGCGGGCCCCGGCTACGACCTGGCCTCCGGTGTCGGCACCGTATACGCCCCGGACTTCGTGCCCGAGCTGGCCCTGTTCGCCTCGGTGCTCGACAGCTCCGATCACATGCCCTCGCTAGCCAGGCTGCGCGCCATGCTGGCAGGGCTCAGGCACTGGCACAGGCACCGGTAACCGCCGGTAAGCGGGCAGCGGCGCCAAGGTACGCCTGAGCGCCGCTGCCCGCACCGATGAGCGGGCGCCGTTCGAGCACGTGCGGCGGTACCGCATAGCAGGAACCCGGCAATGCGCTGACTACGACGTGGCGATGCCGTCGGCCTGAGTTCAACAACCTCGGCCGACCGGATCGGCGCTGGATTACGCAAAGGGCCATTGCTCTCAGTTGGCACAAGCCGTATTCTTTCCCCGCAGCGGGAGATTGATCTCCCGGCCCTTGGGGGGGAGCAGGGGAATGAACGCGGCGTATGAGGTGACGCTCGGGCCTGCGGCCATACGAATGATCTTGCGTCTGCCGGATCCCGAATACTTAGCGAACTCGCTGGCTACCGAGCTGGAAAACGGACCTAATGCTGACAAAGTCCTAAGATTCGATGGAAATGCCCAGGTCTGTATAGGTGATGCGGCACCTGGCGGGGAGAACATCTACACGGCTACTCCGCTGAGCTTCGACGCCTACACCGCGATCCACCGGCCGATGACAGGGGAGGAACTCGCGCGACTGGCCGAGAAACTGGGCAGGAACGTGGCTGGCCATGGATACTACGTGGTGGACATCTTGCCCGCGGAGTCGGCGTTCCTGCGCAAACCCCGACCCCTTTAGCTCAGCTTCAGTCCAAAACTAGCAGGGCCATCGGATATCAGTTCCCCGCCGTTAGCTACCTCATGTAGCCACTCGCTTGCACGCAGTCGCCGTGCCTGTAACGTCCCTAGTGCTAATCCGCAACATCCTGCTAGATTTGTGCAATATTTGGGGGAGATAGCGCAACCAATACGTGCGAGGGACGTGCGCAATGATGCCGAGCAAGGCCCGAGCGACGGGTGCCGACGGGCACATTGCCCAGAAGGTAACTGACATTACTGACACTGACCAATTGCTCCGTTATGCGCTGGCGGGGCAACTGGCGCGGTTGCACCTGCACCGCAGCGACCTGAGCCAGGCCAGGATTGCCCACGCCGCCGGCCTGCGCGATTCGACAAGGAACGCCGCATCGGCCTTGTCGCAGGCGCTCAGGGGGCGCCTCAGCGATGACCAGCTGGCCAAGCTGGATGAGACCATCGGGGCGCTTGCCTCGGATCTGGCTGCCACCGGTGGCTTGTCGTCACTGAGCATGCGGCTGTCATCTGAACGGCGCGGCAACTTGATGACGGCTCACGTGCCGCCAAGCTGGACGGGGAGGATCCTTAAGCATCACCGGCCGTGCAGCGAACTTGACGTGCTGGCGCAGGCGTCGGCGCTGCTGGCGGCGTTCACGGCGGCGGAGCGGGTGGACGCCAGGAGCGTCGCGGGCATCAGGGAACGCTATAGCCACGAGATGGAGCTGCTGGTCCGGCGGCTGATCTTGATCTCGGTGTCCCCGCCAACGCCGCGGAACTACGACGCGCAGATCATGCTGGGCAGCCTGGCAAGCTACGCCTTCGAGCCGATGCGGGAATGGCTGGACACCGCGGTGCGGTACTGGCCGCTGGCCTTCCGGGTCTGGCCGGCGATCACCAAGCTGGTCAAGCTCCGCGGGAACGGCGATCATGCCGATGAGCTGAGGGAGTGGGTCCAGCAGCTCATCAACGACTCCTCGGACCTGCGAAAGCGCAGCCTGTACCCGGGCCGTAGCCTTGACCTCGAACTCGCCCTCGTCGTGCCGGCCGCTTGGTCGCCCCCTAGCAACGACTGGGTCGGCCGCGCGTTGCTCACCCGAGCCCAGGACAAGGACGCCACGATACGCGAGCGCGGTACGGCGGCCATGGGGTTGTGGCAGCGAGTGATCGGACAGGAGCGAAACGTCAAGGACGCGGAGGCAGAGCTCCGCGCGCTGATCGCTGAGTTCCGTGACCCGCGGTCCCGGCCGGACGCGGCGGCAGGGCTGCGGTGGGTGGCGGCAACCCTGGAGCACGTGATCGATGAACGCGTCGCCGTCTGCAACGACTGGCCGGAGGTGGAGGAGCCCTGGTTCCAGCACGTCAGGCAGGCGGCCGACGAGCTGGACATGCTCATGATCCCCGATCACCTGCGGGCCGGGACGAAGAGCCTGTTCCTGCACATGATCTTGCAGAACGCGGGCGTGTACCGCCGGCACGCGATCGAGACGATCGTGACCAGTGGCATGACGAACCCGATCGCCCGGGCGCTCGGCCACCTTCTCAAGGCCGAGCGGGACGAGGCCTGGCTGCGCATCCGCGCCGAATTCGCGCTGGGGTTCCTGCAACGGGCCAATCGCTGGGTGGAGGACGACCTCACTCACTCGTGCCTGCAGGCATACCAGAACCTGGGCCTGGCCGCGCTCCGCGATGACGACGCGCCGGAGCGGGCGCGGGTCACGGAGGTGCACGCTTCGCTGTTCGCGGTCGGCGACTGCTTCGGCGTGGCGGGCGCTGACGACCGCGCGGTCAGCGCGCGCGAGAAGCTGCGCCCGATGCTGACCGACCTAGCGGACGCGCAGGGCCGGCGGGCGAAGGTCCTGCACCGGGCCGCCAGGGCGGCGGCCTACCTGCTGACGGTGACCGCCCAGCCCAGGGAGTCCGGCCAGGCCGATCTTTCCGAGGTATTGCTCAAGAAGCTGGCCAGCCATCCCGACGACGTGGCCGCTCGGCTGAGCAGATGGGCGCTGAGCTTCCGGTTCGCCGAGGACGGGACGGTCCGGCCGTTGCTAGACGCGGCCGAGCACGGGGTGACAGAGGACGGCCCTTTCTAAGCCTGGCACCGGCGGCGCAGCTACCGTCAGCGATGGCTACGCAGCTTCGGCACCGACGGATGTGCGTACGCGCTCACAATCGTCCGGACGCCGCTCTTGAAACGGCCAGGATTGACGGCGCTGAGGCTGTATGCCTTGTCCTCGCGGTGTATCGCCACCGCGAAGAGAAGGAGGATCGCGATTCCTGCGCCCGTCGCCATCAACGCGATCGCGGCGACGATGTAGATCTCAGTCATCGGGCATCGCCGCCTCACCTCTGGGCCGCTAGGCCGGATACCGGCTGAAGCCCGGGTGCCCCGTCGCGGAGATGGAGTTGACGACGGAGGCGGCCTAGCCGGCCCGGCCGTCGGTGACGCGCCGCCTGCCCCCGCCCGGCGAGAGCGGGGCCGGCCCGCACTGCTTGTCCCGCCGGGGCATCGATGAGCTTGACAAGCTTGGTCTTCCCGGTCTGGCTGTGCCGGGTGATCATCTCATTACCGGCCCGTAGCTGAGCGTCAACGAACTCGTAGAGCGTGATCGCGCGGTTGGCGAGATCCGTCCTTGACAGGTTCGTGCGCTCCTGGAGTCGTTGGAGATCATCCCTAGCCTTCGGGATCAGGAAGATCGTGATGCGTTCGAACTGTGCTGCCTCGGCGGTCATCAGGATCACCTCCTTGGTCGCTGCCCGGTGCGAGCCCTGCTGGCCCCATGCCTGCTCTTATCGCATCGAGCAGGCATCAATCTACCTGCCGGTGAACAGAGATGCAACACATCAGCCACAGATTTTTGCTGCTTCTCTTGCAGCTAACTTCTGCGATACGTAAGCTTGCCCTTAGCAGCGCAGACTTGCTGGAAGGGAGGATCTCATGGAGACGGAGAACCTGTACCTCCCAGCGGAGCGGCCGACTCGTGCGGCGCTGATGACGATCTCGGTCAGACCGGACGGCGACCGGGGCGGCGCGCCAGGAGGCGCCCTCAGCGACGGGTCGTACTACCGCACGGCCACGTTCGGCATTGTGGGCAGCACGTGCGCGGGCATCGGCGGGGCGGTGCTGACGTTGCTCAGCTCCGCCGACGTCGGCGTGGCCCTGGCCGAGCTGGGGCTCGCCCTCGTCGCCGCGGTGCTGATCGCCGCGTGCCGCCTGACTCGAACCAGGCAGGGAGGACGACCGAGGCGCTGATCCGCAAGGTGCGCTCGATGATCGCCGCCTAGGCGTTCACAAGATCAGGACGGTCTGGGTCTCCCCGGTCTTCTTGTCGCGCACGAGCAGGTCGCGCCCGCCACGCTGCTGAGCGTCGACGAACTCATACAGCGTGATCGCGCGGTTCACGATGTCGGTCTTCGACAGGCCGGTCCTGTCCTGCAGGCGCTGAAGATCCTGCCCTGCCTTCGGAATCAGCGCGACCGTGATCCGATCAGCGCTTGGCTGCACGCGGGCAACCTCCTCAGTGGTGCCGTTGCCCCCGCTCGCCGTCATGTCTGCCTCCGCGTAACGCTCAGGACAGCCTGCCGGTCAGGCTGTCCTCTCACAGGAACCACTACTTGTGGTAATCCGGGCCGCATCCGTTACCCTGGAGCGCATACATGTTACACAAGAGAACTGTCCTGTTACTGTCAACTCTATGTCCTTCCAGCCAAGATTGCAACCCATCATTGCTTGAGCAAGTCATCTGTCATGCATCGATTCGCCGACCGGATGACTGTCGCATGACTGCTACATGACCAGCATGCTGCCATGTTGGGATCCGCGAGAGGTGACCTTGATCCCGTCACCGGCGTTCCCGGCCCGCTTGGTTCAGCTCTATGCGATCGCCGTCGGCTTGCCCGGCCGCACCTGCGTCGCGATCGCCGCCACCTGGGCCACCCGCGCCATGGCATCGCCCGCCGCCGGCCGCAGCCGGCCGAGGCGTGCCCTTCCGCGCTATCTCAGCGTGCTCAATGTCAAAGCTTTATTCGGCGGTGCTTGCCTTCAAACCTCGCGCCATCCTAAGCTCGCCCACGAATGTGACGGCCTCCTTGGGTAACGTGATTGCTTCGCAGCCAGAACGCGAGTCCTTTCGACCGGGAATCGACCAGCGGAGGCCGGCAGGCGAAGCGGGGGCCCCGGTTACCACGTAGTTGTCCTGACAACGCGGAGGAAGACCGTGACGGGGAACAGGAGCAGCGACGTCGGCGGGGATGGGGCAAACCGCCCACAGCCTACCGTCGCTGACCGGATCTCGATCGCCTTGATCGTGCGGGCGGGGGAGGATCTCCAGCGCCTGCAGGACAGGACCAGCCTGTCGAAGACCGACATCGTGAACCGCGCGATCACGCTGTACGAGTTCATCGACGCCCAGCAGCGAGCCGGGCGCGACCTGGTGATCAGGGACGCCGCTACGGGGGAGACCCAGACCGTCATCGTCTTCTGACGTGAAGGAAACCAAACGCCTGCGTTAGCACGCCGACCTCGTCGTGATAGTCCACGTTAATACCAAGATGGATTAGGCAACGGCACGCATCAGCGTCTGTCAACGATCATCGGAACACCCTATGGCCAGTCAGGCGATGTCCTGGCTCAGGTTAGCCCGCTCGGCTTCGGGCACTTGATCCGGTTGATCGGGATGGCGCCGTCACCGCTGCCGGCCGTGAGGTCGCGCAGGCGACGCGACGCTGGGCGGAATCACGCGACGCTGGGCGGGATCACGCGACGCGCGACGACGCGGATCCTCCGCACGCTGCAACGCAGCGACACGATGCTGCGGGTCCTCGGATGTTCCAGCAAGACCCTGCGCTGCTGCTGTTGCATAGCTGCGGTTCAACAGCTATGTTGATGTAAATCCGATGGCCAACGGAGGACGGAAACGCAGTTCGACCGGGCGGCAGACCAAGGAGGCTGATCACTTAGCCGATCCCGGGAGCACGGACACCCGCCGCGCCTCGCCTGCCGGGGCGGGCGCGGCGGGCACCGTACGCACCGTACGCACACCAGCCCCCCCATGGCAGGTGCTAGAGGCGGGCATTAGCCACCAGGAGACCATGATATGTCGGAGATATATATAATAAGTGCAATAGTCTTGCTAGCTGCGGGCGCTGGGGCAGGGATCCTGGCGATCTATGCGATAGGGACTCGCCGCGAAGAGAAGGTGCGCAGCCTGCCGAGCCCCCGCCCGGGTCGGCTCGCGACTGGGCCGCGCACCGTGACCGGCGCGTACGCCTATCCGTGGGTCACCGACCTTGCGGGCCATCGCGCGCAGCTCAGGGCCAAGGTCGGCCGGGTCAGGTCGGTCTAGTCCCTCGACGAGACGACGATGACCACGACTCTTGCTCCGGCATGATGCTGTTGCCTGGGCCGCTAGGTCGGGCCTGAACCCCCGTCAGAACGGTCCGCACGGCAGCATGCCGGAGCATTCCCGCGCCACCTCACCGCCGGCCCTAAGCGCAATCCCACTTAGGCTATTCGATCATGCTCGCGCCGCCTCGCCACCGGGCAAGGCCCTGGCTCGCGACCTGGGTGCGCACGTGCTAGCTCAGCTCGCTGGCGACACCCGGCCCTGTCGGCGGCCACCGGGACTGCGGCCCTGGCCAGTCGGCGCCACCGCAGCCAGCCGGCGTCACCGTAGCTAGCCGGTGCCATCGCAGCCAGCCGGTGCCACGGCACGGTCCCGCTGACCGACCATGCCCGGTTCAGCACCATCACCCCTTTAGTCCCGTCGGCCGCGCCGCCACCCACCTGGTCAATGTGCCATCCACCCGGCCAGATCGGACCGATCCGCCATTCATCCGGCGAGAACGATCATGATTGGTGACGTGAGGTGGCCAAGTGACCCATGGGACGAGATCTCGTGCGGCCAGGCCTCTGCCAGGCCTCTGCCAGGTCCCGGCCAGGTCCCGTCCCGGCCAGGCCTCTGCCAGGTGTCCCGGCCAGGCCTCTGCCAGGTTCCGGCCAGGCCTCTGCCAGGTCCCCGGCCAGGTTCCGGCCAGGCCGGCCGCCGCGGCGTCGGCGCCTTAAATGCCCGCCTTGCCCTGCCCGACGGGACGTGGCCGACCGCACCGCCGGGGCCACCGCCGGGGCCACCGCCATCGCCATCGCCTGGGCAGCAGCGACGACCCCATGGCGTCGCCAGGGTCCCGGCACGGACGCGATCGCGCCGGCTGCCAGCAAGTGGCCCATGGTGGCGTTGGCCTGAGGCGGACGGCTGCCAGCCAGGGCACCACCCCGCGACACGACCCGATGGAGCACGGCCGCAGGCTGGCACGGCTGCCAGCCAGGGCACCACCCCGCGACACGACCCGATGGAGCACGGCCGCAGGCTGGCACGGCTGATTCCGGGCGCACGCCTGCACCTGCTCCCGAGCGAGGACCACCTCACGATAGAGGCGCCGAACGAAGATCAACTCAAGCTGACTGGCATTGGGGCAAGCACTGGCGGCGATGACGCGGTTCTTTCAGCGTGCACACTGCTTGTTAAGCCGGTACCTGTCCATTTGCTCACGCCGTATGGGCATCTGGGTGTCCTGCCGAACCGTGACGTTACGCTTCAGTGCCTTTGTCATTGGTTGCGTCGGACGCGGCCTGTCATTGCGGAAAGCCATGCAAACGTTGCGTCCAGGCCATGAGAGGTTGCCAGTCGCTCTAACGCTACTGGCCTGGTCGATGCACGCACCGCGGTTTCCGGACATTAGATCGAGAACTGCGCCGCGTCCTTGCCGAAATATGCGCGGGAGACTACCCTGGCTGTTGCCGTCGACGTCCGTCGACGACTGCCGACACGAGACCATAGGAGTGGTGCATGAAGGAACGCGCTCGAGCCCTAGACCTGTTCATAAGCGCCCCGCGAGCCGGATCACGCTCGATCACAAGCCGAGGCCCCACCCACCGCCGACTGCGGACCTAACGAAAGGCAGGTCATCGTGAGCGAGACAACCCAGCACGAGGCATCCGCGCCGACCGAGGCCGCGAACTTGCGCATCCTTCTCTTGCCGGGATTCATCGACATCGATGAGGGCGCTGAGGAGAGTGGGCGAGGGTTCTTCTCGCGTTTGTGGCACGCTTTTACAATGAAGTCAAAGCCGGAGTTAAGTCAGGGATAAGCAAATGTTAGTCAACTCACGTCGGAGCAGCGGCAGCATGCGGTCCGGCGTTGTCCTGGATAGGAAGCAGGCTTGATTGCCATGGAGACTGTCAGTATCCGTAACTTGCGAGGGACGCGCCTCCGCCAGAGCGCTCGCAGCGGCAAACCGTTGGCAATCACGAACCACCGGGCCTTGATCGGTGTGTTCATTCCAGTGGCGGTGGCCTGGGTCGAGCACATCATCGACTACAACTGGTCACACGTACGCCAGAGTATCGCCGAGGGCGAGCAGGCGATCGCCGGTGTCACGCCCATGACGACGCTAGCCGAGGTGCTCGCCAAGACAAGTGCGGCAGACGCTCAGGAAACAGGGACCGATTGCCTGCCCGACAGGCTGGCCATACCACTCGTCGCCGCCGTGGCTGGCAACACCATCGCCCAGGCGCCGCATAGCAAGATGATCCTTGAGCGGTTGCAAGCCGCGTTCGCGCCCCCGGTTCCCGGACGGCAGGCCCAGCCCGCCACGTCGTCGGTGCGGACAGTTCGCATCGGTGACCTCTCGGCAGGCCTCATAGAGCGGGCTGGGAGCGCCGGAGAGACGGTGGCGCTCACCCACGACCGCGAGCTGATCGGGATGGTCATCCCAGTCACCCAGGGTCTGTTGCAGTTCCTGATCGAGCAGAACCTGTCCCGGGTTCTGTACAACATAGGGCTGAGCGAGAAGCAGATTGATTCGGCTGGCAGCCTGGTCACGCTGGATGAGGTGGCGGGGGCGGAGGGCGAGGGCGGTGTCCCCGGCTAGCGCCGGACCGCCAGGCCGGCTCGGTGGCCTCGGCCAGGCGTTACAAGATCAGGATGGTCTGGAGCTCGCCCGTCGCGCTGTCCCGTACGAGCAGGTCACGTCCCGCGCGCAGCTGCGCATCAACGAACGCGTAGAGCGTGATCGCGCGGTTGACCAGGTCCGTCTTGGACAGGCTGGTCCGCTCCTGAAGATGCTGCAGGTCTTCCCCAGCTTTGGGGATCAGCGCGACCGTGATCCGGTCAGCAACAGGCTGGAGACGGACGGCACCTCCATCGGCGGTATCGTTGCCCACGCTCGCGGTCATCGTCCCCTCCAGGGCTCGCCAGGACCGCCCGGCGGCCCAGGCCTTCCACGCCTCGGTGGAAGGTTGCGGATGCGACAGCATACGTTGCACGAATGAGCACTTATGTTATGCCGCTGGACTGTCATGTAGCTGACAGCCTAGAGCCAAGTGGGCGGTGACAGCAATAGTTACTGATAAGTAACATGATCTAAGCCTCGGTCGAGCAACCTGCAACAGACCATGTGAAACGCACCTCGCCCGCGCCGGTCGATGCGAAATTGATGTCAAATCAGCAGCTAGATGATGTAGGAACTACTTCTAATTTTTGACTAGCACGCAGCTCAGGGTGCTACTCCCAGATGGTCACGTCGCTCCCGGTACTGCCGGGCGAAGGTCTTCGTGCGTTCCCTGAGGGCCGGCGGCATCCAAAGCTCGAGGGCGGCGACGACGAGCGCAGGGGTGGC
>JASIBM010000567.1 GCA_030045175.1 Streptosporangiaceae bacterium
CACGCGAAGCCCTGGATAGCCCAGCACTCTCTCAATCCGGAATAACTATTCGGTACCCACCATGAGGCTTTGCCGATGGGCCGACGGAAACGCCATAACGAGAGCCTTACAGGAGCTAAGTCCTAGGGCTAGTCAGTTACCGAGCGTGGCCTACAGCGCCGCCGCGGATCCCAGGTCAGCTCCCCAGGCGTTACTCCCGCCCGCAGGCAGGCTCGCGACCCTCACGGGCGAGCCCCCGGCCACCCCACGAACCCGCCCGATCCCAATGTGCCCTGCCAATGGCAAGGCTGTCGTTCCCTGGCCGATGAAGCGCCGCCTGCACCATCCGTGCGCCGCACACGAAAGTTCTTCTCGCGCACCCCAGCCGACCACCCCGGGCTGACCTGACGGCCGGGGACTCAGTGATCCTCGCGCTCGGCGCGCTCCAGATCCTCCAGGGCCTGCAGATCGGGGTCCAAGTCCAGACCGCCGGGCGGTGATGCCACGGCGTCCAGCGCCCCGGCGCGCTCGGCCTCCTCGAGCAGCATCAGCTCCTCGAGCTCGGGGTCCAGGACAGTGAAGTCCGTGCGATACCCCGAAGCTGCCATGCCATCACCGGCCCGCTGGCGCCTGGCGTCCTTCCCGAACATGAACCCTCCGCTGATACGTTCGCGATCGACAACACAGGCAGTAAAGCAAAGCACCGGCCGGAAATCCACCAAGCGGCCACGGCGAGCCAGCGAGCCTCCTATGCCAGGACGGACGGCATCGCCTGCGGCCCGCTGGAGGCGCCCACCGGCCGCGCGCCGAACACCGGTTCTGAGCGCAACAGGGTTCCCAGTCTGCCGCCATCGGATACCGAACGAGCCGTACGCGCGTCTCATAACCGGACACCGAGGGGCCTGCGGGCCGCTGAGTTTCGGCTATTCCCGCCTTGCACGGGCGGCGAAGACCGTTGAACGTAGCCGCGATGACTGACACAGCGACCCGGCCGCTACCCAGGCGGCAAGGCGAGCCCGACGGCACTTACCTCAGATTAAACTTATCTGGTCAGCAACGCTGTAGCTCGTGGCGACCATGGCGGCGGATGCTCATTGCCGCTAGCCAGCGGCGCCTCGCCGCACGGGAGCGCAGACCATCTCCGTGAACCGTATCACCTGTGAGCTGGGGATCCGTGCTCGGCGGAAAGCAGCGTACGGCCAGGTCACTGGCCTTGCGAGAGCCCCCTTACGGAATCGAACCGTAGACCTTCTCCTTACCATGGCCACGGCGCCCCTGTCCCATCGCGCTGGCTGCACCGATCGCACGCCAGATTGCGCAGGAAGCACAGAATGCACGGGTTGTGCCATACGGCCGGTCCACGACTCGTTCCACGATCAACTAGCTCCCATCTAGGAGGCCGATCACGCTCAGTGACGGCGGTGCGAGCGACGGCCATGAAGGCAACCGGGCGGTATGGGCGATCTCATCGCGCGGGGCCGCAGCATGCTGCCTGGACTCACGTCCCGGTCACCGCTGCAGGCACCTCGCCTCAGCGTCGGCGATCGCGCAGCGCTTGCGGACCCTGCGGGCACGCTGCCACCACGGCAGGCCGTACGCTCACCGCTGTCAACCTGCCAGTGGCGGGGTTCGAGTCCCGGGCGAACGCCAGCTGGGTTCCAGGTCAGGGCCTTGGGATGAGCCGGCATCGCGCCCCGGTAGCGCATGGGCAGCGCGGTTGCGATGGATGCGATGCTGGTGTCGGCGGTGGGCAGGACAGGGGGAGCCTAGCCTTCGGCTTTCCTGGTGGTGGCCTCTGGCACGCGATGCCGGGTGTCAGCGGCCGGGCTCGGGTTCCCAGCCAGCCTCAGCGCCGCGCTCGGCGCCGGATCGCCCCGGTGCCCGGTCTCGCAGATGTGCCGCATGAGGCTCGGCGGCTGCGGCTTGCGGGGTGCGGGGCCAGGCGGCGAATCGCTCCCGCATGGTGGCGACGTCGCGGGCGGTGAGCCCGTAGCGGGCGAACGCCTCGTCGTCGATCAGGTCGATCTGCCGGCCGGCGTCGGCGAAGTCCCGCGCGGTCAGGCCGGGGTCCAGCCGGCGGGCGAAGCCAATCAGTTCGGCCGGGCTGTACCTTTCCAGCATCCGGGCGGTGTCAGCGTAGTCGCGCGGCTCGACCCGGCTCGCCAGCGCGCAGGCCTTGCCGCCGGCCACGTCCTCGATGTCCAGGACCGGTCCTATCTCCATCGCCACTGGCTCGCGGGTCCGGTCGAAGTAGGCCAGCTGCAACGTCAGTTCCTGGCCATCGGGCGCCGTGACGATCCACTCCGCCAGGCCCTCGCCCATGCCCGGGAAGATGTCCGCCAGGCCGGCGTCCTGGTCCTGCCGCTCGACATCGAACCCGGCACCGCGCAGCGCGGCCTCGACCGCGCCGGCGGCAGCCTCCACGCCGTGCTCGCGGTCAGTGAACAGGTCCACGTCCTGGGTGGGCCGGGTGATGACGCCGTGCGCGAGCAATGCGTTACCGCCGCCTAGGGCGAAGCCGTAACCGGCCGCCGCACCGAGGGCGAGCAAGGCGACCTGATGGTGCAGCGGGCTGACCGGCATCAGGCCGGCACGGCCCCGGCCGCCCGCAGCGCCGGGTGATGCTCTTCCCAGGCCCGGCGCACCCCTGCGGGCAGGCTCAGGTCCGGCCACAAGGCGATCAGCGTGCCGCGGTCCAGGTACCGGGTCAGGTCCTCTGGCCGGGATGCCTCCCGCAGCACGGTCTGGTAGAGCCACCGCCGCGGGTACGGTTTGTCCAGGTCGAAGGTGCGGTCAGGGCTGCTCCAGAACAGCCGCAGCGGCAGCTCGACCGTGCCGTGCACCGGGCCGCGCAGGCTGGCCAGGTCGGTGACCACGATCGCGCGGCGTCCCGGCCGCGCCTGGTGCCGCGTCCGCACTGCGATAGTGCTCACCGCCTCCATGTCCCCAGGATAACTGCGGCGCGAGCGCGGCGAAACTCTGTTCGAAGGATCCGCCGTCCGTCACCGGCACGGCGGCCGTCAGCCCGGCGGCACCGCTCCCAGGGTCGCCGTCGGTAACAGGGGCTCGGCCGGGCGGAGGGCATTCCTGTATCAGCTGGCAATCATCGGCGGTCAGCCAGCCGCGCTGGGCGTCACGACGCCGTACCGCGGCGTCCTATTTGAAGTTTCCTGACGCGCCCGTGAGCGCGTCCGCCGCAATACGGCGCGCTCAGCTCCACGGCGAACACACGCCAGCAGACCGCCTCGCACGAAGTATCGCGGGGCCTATGCCGCAACCAGGCAGCCCCGTCGGACAGGCACCTGCGCATCCCCCGCCCACCTAGCGCACCACGAGTCTGCAGCGAGCGCGCCTAGCCGACGTCGTACAGGCAGCGAAATATGGATGCCGGAAACATGGCTGCGGAGTAGCTTATGCGCCATGGCTGACCTGTACATCGTCGATTTCGGCGGTGGCGATGGCGAGGATGAGCGCGCCCGCAAGGCGGCTCTGCGCGATGCTGAGCGCCGCCGCTTGCAGGCGGCTTACGCGCGCCATCTGGTCGCGAATGCCGCTATCGACGAGCCCGCCGCAAGGAGGGTGGTCGCGGCCTTGTTCGATCCCCGCGATCGTGAGGGCCGTGAATGCTGCTGCGGCTGCCACCCGCGCCTGTCCGCCGAGCATGGAGACGGCTTCGACTGCCGTTGCACGTGGAGCGATGCCCGTCGCGCGGAGGAAGCCGGGAAGTGGGAGGGCTACTGGGCTAGCGACACCGCCGTCGAGCTCCGCGAGGAGCACGACCGCGAGGAGCTCGCGATCGCGTCCTGGCTGGCCGGCCAGTCCGGTGTGGTCGCCGAGCGCACTACGTCCTTCGCACCCGAGCAGTGGGAGGGCACCGTCGACGGGCGTTCCTTCTACTTCCGCGAGCGTGGCGGCCACTGGCGGATCGAGCTGGACCTGCATGAGGACGGGCGCTTCGCGCGGCGACTGGTAGACGTTGCCGAGGACGGTAACTTCATCACCGAACCCGTTGCGCTGACCTCCGGAGACGTGATCGCCGAGGGCCTCGATTCCCAGCTTGGCAAGACGCCTGCGGACCACGTCGCGTTCATCGTCCACACGATCCGCGACCACCTATGGCGCACCCAATGCGACCATGCGGCCGCGCTCTTCTACTGCCCTAAATGCGGCAAGCGCATGCACGAACCCGCGTGACAAGCGTCATGTGCCCTGGCTACTGCCCGAGGTCAAGATGGCGCCGAACCCTCCCACCGTTCAGCGAACGAAAACGCCCCTTACCCGCTCACAGATCTCTCGCGGGAGCCCTGGCTTGCTCACGATGCGAGACGCGCATGACAGAGAGTGACCAGAGATCCGTCAGTTATGTGCAACCTGTGCAATGAGGGCGATGGAGCGTCTCCACGACTGGTTCCACGAACGTGACAAAATGGACCAGCAGTATTTTCGAAAACATGCCTCTTACCTGGAGCCCCCTTACGGAATCGAACCGTAGACCTTCTCCTTACCATGGCCACGGCGCCCCTGTCCCATCGCGCTGGCTGCACCGATCGCACGCCAGATTGCGCAGGAAGCACAGAATGCACGGGTTGTGCCATACGGCCGGTCCACGACTCGTTCCACGATCAACTAGTGCCGCATCAGGCTACGTTTGCCCGCTCGGGCGTGTCCGGCGGGGGTGCTTTGCCCGCGCGTCTTGGTCATCGAGACTGGGGCGGTGGCAGAGCGGCTGCGGGTGCGTGAGATCGATGATGACGAGGGCCGGCGGCTGGTTCGGATCGTGCGCCGGGGCAGC